>NZ_BDBY01000173.1 GCF_001613225.1 Nocardia pseudovaccinii NBRC 100343 | reverse complement strand
CCATGGCGGGCGACGCGGCCGGAACAGGTGCGGCCTGCGCCGCGGCTCCCTGGGGTGCGACCGCCTGCGGCGCGACCTGCGGCAGGCCGACGGTCTGCAGCACGCGCTTGATCACATCGTCTGGGCTGATCTCATCGGCGAGCGCGTCGTAGGACAGCACCAGACGGTGGCGCAGCACATCCGGAATCACCTCGACGACATCCTGCGGTACCACGTAGTCGCGGCCGCGGATCAGCGCGACGGCGCGGGCCGCTGCGATGATGCCGAGGCTGGCGCGCGGCGAGGCGCCGTAGGCGATCCAGCTCGCCACATCCTGCATACCGAAATCACCGGGCTTGCGGGTCGCCGCGATCACCCGGACCACGTAGTCGACCAGCGCGTGGTGCACGAACGTATTAGCGGCCACCTTCTGCAAGCGGATCAGCTCGGACGGCTCGAGGATCGGCTTGGCCTCCGGCGGGGTGACACCCATCCGGTAGATGATCTCGCGCTCTTCCTCCACCGACGGGTAGTCGACGACCACCTTGAACAGGAAGCGGTCGCGCTGCGCCTCGGGCAGCGGGTACACGCCCTCGCTCTCGATCGGGTTCTGGGTCGCCATGACCAGGAACGGATCGGGCATCGGGTAGGTCTTGCCGCCGATCGACACATGCCGCTCGGCCATCACCTCGAGCAGTGCGGACTGCACCTTGGCCGGCGCGCGGTTGATCTCGTCGGCGAGCACGAAGTTCGCGACGACCGGGCCGAGTTCGGTATCGAATTCCTCGCGGCCCTGGCGGTAGATGCGGGTACCGATCAGGTCGGTGGGCACCAGGTCGGGGGTGAACTGGACGCGGGCGAACGAACCGCCGACCACCCTGGCGAAGGTCTCCACCGCAAGGGTTTTGGCGATACCCGGCACACCCTCGAGCAGTACGTGGCCGCGTGCGAGCACCCCGACGAGCAGCCGTTCGACGAGCCGATCCTGGCCGACGATAACGCGCTTGACCTCGTATATCGCCTTCTCCAGGGTCTGGACGTCACGCTCCAGGGTGCTGGGTGCGGGAGCAGCGGCCTCTTTCGCCAAACTTGCCCCGCTCACACCGTCCGTCGAAGTCACCAACATCCCCGCTTTCGCTTTGGTCCTGTGCGTGCTGCCACAACTATTCCAGGTAATGGCCGCATATGCCGCAACCGGACCCGAGATCACGGCAAATCAACAGGTTCACGGTCGGGTTCGCGGCGTGCGGCCCAGCCTGGGGGTTACCAGAAGAGCCTAGGGGTTACGAGACGATCCGCACCGCGTACGGCATGATGCCGCCCTCGCGCACCGGAGACACCCGTACCACCTCGCCGGATTGCGGCGCCTCGACCATCTTCCCGTTTCCGAGGTACAGCGCAACATGTTCGCTGCCGTTCGGCCCCCAGAACAACATGTCGCCGCGGCTGCGCTCGGCGACGGGCACTCTGGTGCCCGCGTTGTATTGATAGCCGCTGTAGTGCGGCAGTGAGACGCCGATACCGGCGAAGGCGTAGATCATCAGACCCGAGCAGTCGAAGCCGACCTTGTTGTAATCGCCGTAGCTGTCGGCGACACCGCCGTCGCGGATGCCGAGGGTCGGCCCGTCCTCGTCGCCACCGCCCCACGCATAGACGACGCCCAGCTGCGACATGGCCCGATCGACCACGGTTTCGATAGCCTCGGAGCCGCCGATGGACGGCATGGTCGGCCCGGTGGCGCGCGGGCGGGTCTGGCGTGGCGGCGGCGAATCCTCCATCTGGATATGCGGCCGCTTACCCGCGCCCGCC
>NZ_BDBY01000172.1 GCF_001613225.1 Nocardia pseudovaccinii NBRC 100343 | reverse complement strand
CCCGCCTGTGCCGCGCGGTCTCTGGCGGCCTGGTCCTGGGCCGCACGTGCGGCAGCGGCCGCGGCAGCCGCGCGGATCGCGGCCTCCTCGGCCTTGCGCTGTTCGTCCCAGGACAGATAGGCCTCACGTTGCCCTTGCAGCCCGGCCACATTCGCGCGCGCCTGGTCGAGGCGGCCCTGCGCCACCGCGCGCTCGCGTAGTAGGCCCTCCCGCTGCGCCGCCTGCTGATCCTGTTCGGCCTGCACGGCGGCGACGGCGTTCTCGGCGTCCGTCTTCTTCTGCTCGGCCACAGCGGCGGCCGCGTCGGCGGCCGATTTCGCTTGGCGCGCACTGGCATTCCTATTGCCCTGTTCGATCTGGGCGCGACGCAGCGAGTCGAGCACCGACTGCTGATTCTTCGATACCAGCGTGAACACCTGGGCGCGACTGAGGGCGACATCCGGGGTGGCCGAGGACAGATAGGTGACCATCGAGGTCGCGGCGGGCCGGGTGTACGCCTGCACCGCGAACTGGTCGAAGTTGCGTCTGGCCTGGTCGACCTGGGTTCCGGCGTCGCTCAGTTCGCGCTGGGTCTGCACCACCGCGGCGGCAGCCGCGTCGGCGGCGTCGCGGGCGTCCTGCAGATCGACGAGGGCCTTGTTCACCTCTTCGCGCTTCTGAGCGATCGCGCCGTCGAGTTCCCGCAGCTTCTGATCCGTCACCGCGACCTGGTTGATCAGTGCGCCGACCTCGGTCACTCTGGCGTCGACTTGCGCTCCGGCGTCGGCGATCTGGCTATCGCTCGGGTTGGGCGGGGCAGGCGGCACCGCTGCGACCGGTCCGGCCGTGACGAGCACAGCGACAGTGACCAGCAACCCCAGAGCGACCCACAGCGGACGCCGAGAACCGGCAACGCCGTTGTTGCGCATCGCACCTCCCAAGGACCCGACCAGGCTTAACCTCACGAGCCCCCTGCGAACCATCACGCTCAGTGGTGCACAGATAGCTCTCTGAACACTCTTTCCCCATCAGTCATCATTCGAACCGTACGACACATCATTCACCAAAGAAACTCTGGCAACAGAACTACAGCCGCGTAATTTTGTCGTTGCCGAGAAATAGCCGCACAGGCGCGAGGATTCAGTCGGTCGAAACAAACCGACCGACAGGAAAAGTAACTGAGCGAATGCTCGCTACGAGGTGAGATCCCGGTCGTCGCCGGGACCCGAAACCCCTACCGACACAGCCCGCCCGGCAGAACGGCGAGACTTCACCCAGTAGAGTCCGCCGACCACCGCCGCCGTGCCGACAAGCAACACACTGGTGATCGCGGTCCAGGAGAACGTCTCCGGACGCTCCAGCTGATCAACGAAAAGCTGCGCCGCCTGCGCCGAATGCCCCTGAGTGCTCTTGGAAAGGTCCTCAGCCCGCTCCAGCTTCACGCGGCTGATCGAATCGCTGTAGGTGCCGACCCAGTCGTCGCTGAACACCACCACGGTTCCGCGCTCGGTCTTGCCGACCTCGGTGGCCAGGTCACGTAGATTGGAGTCGTGGCCTGGATTACCGGGAATCACCACGATGCTGAGCTCGATGCCGTGGGCGCGAGCATCGGCGACGACCGCCTCGAGTGCGTCCTGATCCCTCCCCTTCGGCGTGGCCACATGATTGTCGACCACATCCTCCTTGATCTGGGTCAACGTCTTTTCGCCGATACCAGGGGGGAGTTCGGCGCGCATGGGCGTGAACACCGAGGTGTGCGAGACGGTCATCTTCCATCCGGTCTGTCGAGCCGCATCGGCATGCGAGGCGACGGGCATCCAACACTGCAGGGTGAACCGGTGCGGGCCCACCGGTCACCCCGAACAACTCGAAAGCACAGTACGCGACGGAGTGTCGGCTCACCTTCTGACGGCGCGTGCAACGGCACCCGCGCGTTTCACAGGACAAGCGTACTGTTAGGCTCGAAGCCGCGAGGAGCCAGTACGTTCCAGCGCTGGGACCCTCCGAACACGTAACCGTAGCGACTGCCTGCAAGTCGCTCGAAAAAACCAGCCGCGGGCACAGCCCCGCCCGCGGCCACCCTCACAGACGAGTGGAGCTGACGTGACGACAAGTATCGATACTTTCGGCGCCAAGGGCACCCTCGAGGTCGGAAGCAACTCCTACGAGATCTTCCGTCTCTCGGCCGTGCCCGGCACCGAAAAACTCCCCTACGCACTGAAGGTCCTCGCGGAGAATCTGCTCCGCACCGAGGACGGCGCCAACATCACCGCCGATCACATCCGTGCCATCGCGAGCTGGGATCCGTCGGCTCAGCCGAACACCGAGATCCAGTTCACCCCGGCCCGGGTGATCATGCAGGACTTCACCGGTGTGCCCTGCATCGTCGACCTGGCCACCATGCGCGAGGCCGTCGCCACCCTCGGCGGCGACCCGGACAAGGTCAACCCGCTCGCCCCCGCCGAGATGGTCATCGACCACTCCGTCATCATCGACGTATTCGGCCGTGAGGACGCCTTCGAGCGCAACGTCGACATCGAATACCAGCGCAACGGTGAGCGCTACCAGTTCCTGCGTTGGGGCCAAACGGCTTTCGACGATTTCAAGGTCGTCCCGCCGAGCACCGGCATCGTGCACCAGGTCAATATCGAGCACCTGGCCCGCGTCGTGATGGTCCGCAACGGTCAGGCCTACCCGGACACCTGTGTCGGCACCGACTCGCACACCACCATGGTCAACGGCCTCGGCGTATTGGGTTGGGGCGTCGGCGGTATCGAGGCCGAGGCGGCCATGCTTGGCCAGCCGGTCTCCATGCTCATCCCGCGCGTCGTCGGCTTCAAGCTGACCGGTGAGATCAACCCGGGCGTGACCGCCACCGACGTGGTACTCACCGTCACCGATATGCTGCGCAAGCACGGCGTGGTCGGCAAGTTCGTCGAGTTCTACGGCAAGGGCGTCTCCGAGGTGCCGCTGGCCAACCGCGCCACCCTGGGCAACATGAGCCCCGAATTCGGTTCCACCGCGGCGATCTTCCCGATCGACGAGGTGACCGTCGACTACCTAAAGCTGACCGGTCGCTCCGATGAGCAGGTCGCGCTGGTCGAGGCCTACGCCAAGGAACAGGGCCTCTGGCACGACGCCGACAAGGAGCCCGCCTACTCGGAGTATCTGGAGCTGGATCTGAGCACCGTGGTGCCGTCCATCGCCGGTCCGAAGCGTCCGCAGGACCGGATCCTGCTGTCGGAGAGCAAGACCGCCTTCCGCAAGGACATCCACAACTACACGAGCGACGCGGAGACCGGTCCGGCCGCCACCACCCCGCACACCCACCTGGACGAGGCCATCGAGGAATCCTTCCCGGCCAGCGATCCGGCGGTGCTTTCCTTCGCCGAGGACGACGCGGTGCTGCCGTCGGCCGCGAACGGTGCGGTGGGCCGCCCGTCCAAGCCGGTCAAGGTCTCCACCGAGGAGTACGGCGACTTCGTGCTGGACCACGGCGCGGTCGTGGTCGCCTCGATCACCTCCTGCACCAACACCTCCAACCCGTCGGTCATGCTGGGCGCGGCCCTGCTGGCTCGCAACGCGGTGGACAAGGGCCTGACCCGCAAGCCGTGGGCGAAGACCTCGATGGCCCCGGGTTCGCAGGTCGTCAACGGCTACTACGAGAAGGCCGGCCTGTGGCCGTACCTGGACAAGCTGGGCTTCAACCTGGTCGCCTTCGGCTGCGCGACCTGCATCGGCAACACCGGTCCGCTGCCGGAGGAGATCTCCAAGGCGGTCAACGACAACGACCTGACCGTCACCGCGGTGCTTTCCGGTAACCGCAACTTCGAGGGCCGCATCTCCCCCGACGTGAAGATGAACTACCTGGCCTCCCCGCCGCTGGTCATCGCCTACGCGCTCGCGGGCACCATGGACTTCGACTTCGAGAACGACGCGCTCGGCAAGGACACCGAGGGCAACGATGTCTTCCTGAAGGACATCTGGCCCTCGCCGCAGGAAATCCAGGACACCATCGACCGGGTCATCTCCCGCGATATGTTCCTCGAGGACTACAAGGACGTCTTCAAGGGCGACGAGCGCTGGCGTTCGCTGCCGACCCCGGAGGGCAAGACCTTCGACTGGGCCGAGGAGTCGACCTACGTCCGCAAGCCTCCGTACTTCGATGGCATGCCGCAGACGCCGGAGCCGGTCACCGACATCAAGGGCGCGCGCGTGCTCGCACTGCTGGGCGACTCGGTCACCACCGACCACATCTCCCCCGCGGGCAACATCAAGCCGGGCACCCCGGCCGCGCAGTACCTGGAGGGCAACGGCGTCGAGCGCAAGGATTACAACTCCTACGGCTCGCGGCGCGGTAACCACGAGGTGATGATCCGCGGCACCTTCGCCAACATCCGGCTGCGCAACCAGCTGCTCGACGATGTCTCGGGCGGTTACACCCGCGACTTCACCCAGGACGGCGGCCCGCAGGCGTTCATCTACGACGCCTCGCAGAACTACCAGGCCGCAGGCATTCCGCTGGTCGTGCTCGGCGGTAAGGAGTACGGTTCGGGCTCCTCGCGTGACTGGGCCGCCAAGGGCACCTCGCTGCTGGGTGTGAAGGCCGTCATCACCGAGTCCTTCGAGCGCATCCACCGCTCGAACCTCATTGGTATGGGCGTCATTCCGCTGCAGTTCCCGGCCGGTGAGTCGGCCGCGTCGCTGAAGCTGGACGGCACCGAGACCTTCGACATCGAGGGCATCACCAAGCTGAACGAGGGTGCGACTCCGAAGACCCTGAAGGTCACCGCCACCAAGGAGAACGGTGATGTCGTCACCTTCGACGCGGTGGTCCGGATCGACACCCCCGGTGAGGCCGACTACTACCGCAACGGTGGCATCCTGCAGTACGTGCTGCGCAACATGATTCGCGGCTGAACGACTGTGCTGTAGTAGGTCCGCGCACCGCATTACCCCGCGGTGCGCGGACCTCTTCACATCGCATTGCCCGCTTCGCTCGGAGGAGCCCGCCGAAATGCCCAAAGTCAGTGATGATCACCTCGCCGCCCGGCGTAGTCAGATTCTGGACGGGGCGCGGGCCTGTTTCGCCGAGTACGGGTACGACGGCGCGACCGTGCGCCGCTTGGAAGAGGCCATCGGCCTGTCCCGCGGCGCGATCTTCCACCACTTCCGGGACAAGGACGCCCTGTTCCTCGCGCTGGCCCAAGAAGATGCCGACCGCATGGCCGATGTCGCGGCCAATCAGGGTCTGGTGCAGGTCATGCGCGATATGCTCGCCCACCCGGAGCAATTCAATTGGCTCGGAACCCGTCTGGAGATCGCGCGCCGCCTGCGCACCGATCCGGAGTTCCGCGCCAGCTGGACCCAGCGCTCCGCCGAACTGACCGCCGCCACCCTCGCCCGCCTGGAACGTCGCAAGGCCGCTGGCGCCCTCCGCGACGACGTCCCCACCGACGTCCTCCTCGGCTACCTGGATCTGGTGCTGGACGGACTGATCGCCCGCATAGCCTCCGGCCACACCAACGAAAACCTCTCCGCCGTACTGGATCTCGTAGAAGCCTCGGTCCGCCGCAAGGAGTGAATCGGCCGCTGCATCCCTCGCGCGGACCATCCGGGTCACGACGACACCGAGCAACCACGGATGCGTCACGGAATGCGGAATCTCGACAATAATCGTCGACATGGAACTGAACGGAGCACGAGTCCTGATCACCGGCGCGACGGGCGGGATCGGGGTCGCGATCGCCGCCGCGGTCACCGCCCGGGGCGCGAACGTAGTGCTGTCCGGACGGCGAGCCGAAGCACTCGACCAGGTCGCGACCCGGTTCGGCGCGCGGGCGGTGGTCGCGGACCTCGCCGTGCCGGGTGGTGCCGAGAAGCTGCTCGAGGAGGCCGGTGACCTCGATGTCGTCATCGCCAATGCCGCGCTGCCCGGTTCGGGCGACCTGCTCGACTATTCGCTTACCGAGATCGATCGGGCGCTGGAGGTCAATCTGCGCGCCCCCATCGTGCTTGCCCGCCTCGCCGGTGCGCGGATGGCCGAACGCGGCAAAGGACACCTGGTCTTCATCAACTCCCTGTCCGGTAAGGCCGCATCCGGCAAGGCGGCGATGTACAACGCGACCAAATTCGGACTGCGCGGCTTCGCCTTGGCCTTGCGCGCCGACCTGCAAAGCCGCGGTATCGGTGTCTCCTCGATCTATCCCGGATTCGTCAGGGACGCGGGCATGTTCGTCAAATCCGGCGCGGCGGTACCACCCGGCGTCGGCACCCGAAGCCCGGAAGATGTCGCGAACGCCGTGGTCCGGGCGATCGAACGGAACATCGCCGAAACCGACGTGGCCCCTCTCCCGGTCCGCCTCGGCGCGACTTTGGCCCTGATCGCCCCCAATCTCTCGAGCCGCGTCCAGCGTCTCTTCGGCGCCGACAAGGTAATGACCGAACTAGCCGCCGGTCACCGCAATATGCGTTGAGCCCATCGACGGGATGCGACGCATTCCCGCGATACACGTCGCCTCGATCTTCGTCGGCGGCGCATACGAGCCGTCAGTGGTGCGACAAGCGACCGAATACGATGCTGGCGCTGGTGAATCCGAGGGCGCCGAGCATGGCGCACCAGAGGAGGGCGAGGGGGGCGTTGTGACCGGTGTCGAAAGAGTTCAGGAGTCCGCGCACGGTTTCGATGATGGGGGTGGCGGGTTGGTAGTCGGCGAAGCCGCGCAGCCAGTGGGGCATGGTGGTGGTTTGGACGAAGGCGCTGCTGATGTAGGGGATGAACATGATGGCGTAGGTGAGGCCGCCGGCGGCTTCCGGATTCTTGGCGACCAGGCCGAGGGCGACGGCGATCCAGGAGATGGCGGTGACGAACAGGATGATTACCGCGAGGGCCGCCAGCCAGCCGAGCGGACCGGCCTGAGGGCGGTAGCCGAGGGCGAGCGCCACCGTGACCGCGATCGCGATGGCCGCGAGATTGCGGACAACGCCCTCGGCGACGTGGCCTGCGAGCACGGCCTGACGGAACATCGGCAGGGTGCGGAAGCGGTCGATGCTGCCCCCTGTCATATCGGTGGAGACGGCAGTGGCGGTGATCGATGAGCCGAAACCCGTGCACAGCAACATGATTCCGGGTACCACATAGTCGAGATAGGGTCCGCCGACATCGATGGCACCGCCGAAGACGTAGGTGAACAGCAGCATCACCAGAATCGGCATGAGCAGCGAAATGATCAGGGTGTCGCGGCTGCGCAGGGTGTGCCGGGCACAGCGGCGGAACATGACAAGGGTGTCTGCGAAGACGTCGGTCACCGGGCGGCGGCTTCGATGATGTCGGCGGTGCGGGCAGCGGCGTCCTCGGCGCTCAGCGTCTTCGCGAATTCCGATGCGCGGGAGCGGCGTTCGGGCGTCAGCAGCGACGCGACGCCTTGTTCCAGCCGAGCTTCGCTCAGCCGCGTGAACGGCAGATGCGCACCCACTCCGAGTCGCTCGACCTGCCCGCCCCACATCGGCTGTTCGAACGACACCGAGCACACCAGCGTCGGCAATCCGGCGCGCAGGCTCTCGAACAGCGTCCCGATACCGCCGTGATGCACCGCCGCGGCACAGTACGGAAACACCAGATCGTGCGCGAACGGACCGACAACTTTCACATTCGGCCCTGCCTGCGCATCGGCGATATCCAGATCACTCCACCCCGCGCTGACCAGAGCACGCACACCCAAACGAGCAGACACCTCGACGACCATCGCCAGCACCGAGGCCGTATCCCGAATGGGCATACTGCCGAATCCGAAGAACACCGGCGGCTTCCCCGCCTCGATCCACGACAGAATGCCCGCGTGGTCGCCGGCCAGATCACCGACGGCCTCGCGGGCAGCGTGATCGAGCGTCAGAAATCCGGTGAACGGCCTGCGCTCATCCCATTGTTCGGGCAAGCCGGGCACCAACGCCGGATCGTAGATCTGCACCTCGGGAACATGCGCGCGCGCCAATACCGCTGCGGTGCTCGCCCGCGACTTCGGCAGCCCGAGCGTCGCGCGTAGATCATTCAGATAACGCATGAACACCACCCGGCGCAGATTCTCCGCCACCGCCCACGTCGCACGATTCACGGCCGCAGGCGGATTCCACCGCGGCGGAAGCGCACCCGGAAACGGATATGCGCCATTACTCCGGCAGGGGAAATAATGCAGACTGACCAGTGGAACCCCCATTGCCTCGGCAATCGAACTGGCCCGATCCTCGGTGACGGTGCTCGCCACGATCAGATCCGCACCCGTGCAAACGTCGATGACTTCTCGATTCATCTGCTGGGCATAATCGGCCATCTGCCGGGCTACCAATTGCATGAGCCGCAAGGTGTTGCCCGCGGCCAGCGCCCTTTGCCCGGCGTCCGAACTGTACAGCTGCTGCACATCCGGTCCACAGGCGCGCGCGGAAAGCCCGGTGGCCGTGGCGAATTCGACCAGATTCGGCGGCGCCCCGAGCAGCACATCATGGCCGCGACGGCGCAGCTCGAGTCCCAGCGCCACGACGGGCTGGACATCACCGCGGGTTCCGGTGAGCGGAATCGCTATTTTCACGGCTGCTCTTTCGGTATCGGGTCACCTGACAACGCCGACCGGATATTCCACAGAAGTAAGGGCTCCGCACGGCGGCGATGTGTCAGTAAAGTGCCATTGTGCACATAGCGATGTTCATGGACTACCACCCGGCCACCCTCGGTGGGGTCCAGACCGCGGTCGCTTCGCTGTGCCGAGGACTCGAACGCGCAGGTCACCGCGTCACCCTGTTCGTCGCACCGCAGCCGGGCGCCGACCGGCTCCCGAATGTGGTGCCGCTGCGCGCCGCCGGTGGTCTCGCGGTGAACGGATTCCCAGTTGTGCTGCCGACCAAGCATAATGCCGAACTCATCGACGCCGCCTTCGCCGCGCGCGGCCCGATCGACCTCGTACATACCCACACCACCTACGGTGTCGCCATCGCTGGTATGAAAGCCGCACGGCGACACCGGATTCCGCTGATCCACACGGCCCAGAGCCGCGACGACGCGTTCATCGAGAACACCTCGCCCGCCCCCTATCCGGCGGCGTTGGCCCTGCGCGCCCTGCACGGCCGTTTCGTACCGCACGATCAGCACATGCCGCACCGCGCCGAAAGCCGTGCGGCACGCCATGTCTGGTGGACGATCGTCGGTCAGGCCCAGGCCGCGGATCAGGTCATCGCGCCGACCCAGCACTTCGCCGACCAACTGCTCGCCCACGGTCTGACCCGGCCGCTTCGGGTGGTATCGAACGGTGTCGATGACGAGCTCATCGAAAACCTCGGCGGCACACCGGTTGTCGAACGCGCGATCGACGCGCCATTGCGGCTGATCTGGTGCGGACGGCTGTCGGCCGAGAAGCGGCTGCTCGCCGCGATCGAGGCAGTGCGGATTCTCGACGACTGCACACTCGACGTCTACGGCGACGGTGACCTGCAGGGTCGGGCGACCGCCGTCATCGCCGAATATCGACTCGCGGACCGAATCCGCTTGCACGGCAGGGCCACTCAGGCCGAATGCCTCGCTGCCATGTCCGAAGGCGACGCACTGCTGTTCCCCTCCAACGGTTTCGACACACAGGGCATGGTCCTGTTGGAGGCGGTGGCGGTCGGCCTGCCGATCATCTACTGCGATCCCGACCTCGACGAGTCGGTGCCTGCCGGGGGCGGCATTCGCACCGCCGATCCGTCACCGGTGGCGATCGCCGATACCATCGCCGAGCTGAACGGCGATCGCTCCGCGCTCGCGGAAATGGGCCAGATTCTCGGCAAATACGGCGACTCGGTGCGCCAGTCGCAGCACATCGGTACCGTGCTCGAATTCTATCGGCAGGCCAGGGCCGAGTCCGCGCGCAGCCCGGAACTGGTCATGCCGCAATCACTTTCGGAAGTACCAACCGCGCCTGGTCGGTTGCCGCTGGTCGGCCACAGTCTGCGGGCCCTGCGCGACGCTCCGGGCTTCGTCACCTCGCTGGCCGACCTCGGCCCGATCGTGCGCCTGCGGTTCGGCCAGAAGACCGGATATCTGCTCACCACACCTGATCTCGTCCGCGAAGTCGGGCTGGGCGATGCCGAACTCAATCGGGACGATCTGCGGGAGGCCATCGAGGATGTCGCGGGCGGGTCCGTCAATGTTCTGCGCGGTGAAGAGCACAAGCTGCGGCGGCGCATGATCTCGCCCGCGCTGCGGCAGAGCCGACTCGCCGAATACACGCGGTCGGCGGCCGATATCGCCGAAACCTGGTCGGCGGGACTGCCTTCGGGCGGACGCGTGAATCTCATGGACGAGGCGCACGGCCTGATTCTCGACACGGTCTCCTCGACACTGTTCACCGCCGAGTTCAGCGATCACGCACGCCGCGAGATCCGGGACAGCGTCCCATGGCTGCTCAGTCAGGTCATTCTGCGCACCGCGCTGCCCCCGCAGGTGCGCCGACTGCGGCTCATCTCGAACTGGCGCTGGCGCACCAAGGCTCGCCACCTGCGCACGGCCATCGGCGCTGTCATCGCCGAATACCGCCGCCGCGACGAGGATTTCAACGATGTGGTCTCGGCGCTCATCCGGCACACCGACAGCGAGACCGGCGCGAGGCTGTCCGATGAGCACATCATCGACGAAGCGATCCTCATGCTGGCCGGTGGCGTCGGCTCGATGGCATCGCTGACCGGCTGGCTCTGGCACGAGGTCATGCGTCGCCCGCACATCGCCGAGCGGTTGTATGCCGAACTCGATTCGGTCGTTGGAACGGGCCCGGTCCGCGCCGATCATCTCGGCGCACTTCCCTATCTGAAACAGGTTGTGGCAGAGACACTTCGGTTCTGGGGCCCGTGGATCAGCGCGGGCACCGCCGACGGCGACGTCACCATCGGCGGACTCACCGTTCCGGACGGCACGGCAATCATGTTCTCCCCCTATCTGGTTCAGCACAACAAGCGCTACTACGCCGATCCGGAAGCGTTCGACCCGGATCGCTGGTCGCCCGAGCGCGCAGCCGATATCGACAAGAAGGCCAACCTCTCGTTCGGCGTCGGCCGTCGCCGCTGCCTCGGTGATCATTTCGCCATGATCGAGATCGGCCTCGCCGCCGCCGCACTGCTCGCCCGCTGGCGCCCGACACCCGACCCGAACTACACGGTGCGCGCCTCCAATCGAGACTTCGTCCTGTCTCCCTCAGCACTGCCGGTTACGCTGCGACCGCGATAAATACTTGCTTGGAGTGCACTCCAGGTCACTAGCGTGGACTCACATGAGCAAAGTTTGGTTCATCACCGGAGTCTCACGAGGATTCGGCCGTGAATGGGCACTCGCCGCATTGGAGCGCGGCGATCGAGTGGCCGGCACGGCCCGCGATACCAGCACACTCGACGATCTCGTCGCCAAGTATCCGGACACATTCGTTCCGCTGCGGTTGGACGTCACCGACCGGGACGGCGATTTTGCCGCGGTACAGCAGGCCGCCGAGCGATTCGGGCGACTCGATATCGTGATCAACAATGCCGGCTACGGTCAGTTCGGCATGATCGAGGAACTCAGCGAGGACGAGTTCCGCGCCCAATTGGAAACCAACGTCTTCGGCGCACTGTGGGTCACCCAGGCGGCACTGCCGATCCTGCGGGCACAGGGCAGCGGCCACATCATCCAGGTATCGAGCATCGGCGGCATCTCCGCCTTCCAGAATCTCGGTGCGTACCACGCGTCGAAGTGGGCGCTGGAGGGCTTCTCCCAAGCGCTCGCTCAGGAGGTCGCACCCTTCGGCGTTCACGTCACCCTGATCGAACCGGGCGGATTCGGCACCGACTGGGGCGGCCCCTCGGCGCAGCATGCCACTCCGCTCCCGGCCTACGATGCGGCCAGGGCGGCCCGAGCCGCCCAACGCTCGGCGGTGCGCCAGGGCGACCCGGCCGCCACCAGCGCCGCCATCCTCGCGGTCGTCGATGCGCCCGAGCCGCCGCTGCGCATTTTCCTCGGCGAGGTCCCGCTGACCATCGCCACCGCGGATTACGAATCCCGCCTGGCGCTCTGGCGCGAGTGGCAGCCCATCTCCGCTGCCGCACAGGGGGATTGAGCCGCCACCTCTGGTGCGCCGCCGCCGGGAGAGTGGGGATGACAGTGGGACCCATACCCGGCGGAACCGGCACGGGCGAGTCAGTAGTTGGCGTTCAGATAGTCGGCGGCATGGGTCGTCCACAGGACATTCGTGCCGGGCATATTGTGTCCGGAGTAGAGAACGTGCTGACCGTCCGGCCACGGCGTCAGATAGCCGATGACACCGTTGACCGCGGCCGCGTAGCGATCGAGATTGCCGATCGGATCGGTCATCAGGAACCGCAGCAATTCGGCGAAGATCATCGGGGCCACATTTCCGATGCGGGCGCCTTCGACGAACGAGAACGGCGAGATGCCGACATCGATGACCCGCAACGGCGAGTCGCCCGGCGACGCGGTGATGATATCGCCCGGATTCGCATACTCCTTGACATCGAGCGCGGGCCAGGCGCCGCGTTCCCCGTGCAGGCCGAAAGTCGTTGCCGGACATAGATTGCCGACCGACTGGCCGCGTTTGCGCAGCGGGTTCGCGATATTGACGGCGAAGGCGATTTCCAGGGGCGAGCCGTCGGTGTTCTTGTACTTACCCGACCGCACTCCCTCCAGAATCTTGCTCGCACAGATACTTCCGAGCGAATAGCTCAGCAGCCCGCAGACATTCGGCGAGTCCTGAATAGCCCGCACGCCCGCCGCAACACCGAGCCGGATCGAGGTATCCAGCGAAGGCCCCCATAGATCCGGGCTCGGCCCGACCGAGGCGGGCCAATCCGGCTCGAAGGCGGTGAAACGGCCGGGATCGAGCAGTTTCGTGACATCGCGCAGCATGCCGGCGGGCGTCCCATTGGTATTCCGCGGTTCACCCGTGCCGCGGAGGGTGATGATGTCGATCATCAACCCATGGTGAACCCATGACCGGCCCAGCACCCGAGTAGCGAACTACCCTATTTCGCGCCACCCTCGAGGCTGCCGAGCAGTATCCGGGCGATCCGATCCAGGTCGCGGCGATCCTTCGCCGAAAGCACCGACAACATCCTGGTTTCGTTCTCGGTATGCGCGGTGACGACCTTGTCGATCAGCGTGCGACCCGCCTCGGTGAGCGCCACCCTGATGGCGCGGCGATCCGCCGCGTCCGCGATGCGACGGACCAACCCCGCCGACTCCAGACGGTCGAGCCGACCGGTCATTCCGGCGCGCGACAGCATCAGCGTGTCGGCCAGCACCGACGGGTTCAGTTCGAACGGCTCACCCGAACGACGCAGTGCGGCAAGCACATCGAACTCGCCGCGCTGCAGCCCGTGCGCGATGAAGACCGCCTCGATATCCCGCTGCGCGACCACGAGCAGCCGACCCAGCCGCCCGATCACACCCATCGCCTCCAACTCGAGGTCCGGCCGCTCCCGCCGCCACTGCTCGACGATCGCATCCACCGGATCCCGTTCGATCTCATCCATGGACAAGATTCTATTCGCTGCTATATAGTTCGGTAGCGAATTATCAATCACCGAATCAACCGGAGAGCATCATGAACGCCACCACCGATCGCACCTTCGCCATCCGCCAGCCGCAGGATGCCGAGACCCTGGTGACCCCCTCGGTCACCATGCGCCTGCTCATCGACTCGAACGAAGCGGGCGGCGCGGTCAGCCATCTGGAGGTCAATATGGACAAGGGCGCAGACGGCGCGGCACCGCACTACCACACCAAGTCGGACGAGCTGTTCTACGTCGCCGACGGCGAACTACAGGTACTGGCCGGGGACAAGATCGTCACTGTCGGAGCGGGCGGGTCGATCGTCGTCCCCAAGCTGATGCCGCACGCCTTCGGCGCCGCGCCGGACAGCTCCGCGCGGATCCTGATCGCCCTGATGCCCGCGGTGGAGCGCTTCGGCTACTTCCGCCTGCTCGACCGGCTGGTCAAGGGCGAGGCCACCTTCGAAGAACTGGCGGCGTCGCAGGAGGAATACGACAACTGGTTCGTCGAGTCGCCCGAATGGTGGGCCGAGCGCAACGCGAACCGGCAGTGACGTTCGCCCCGGAACGACGGATGCGGATGAATGACGACGGGATATGCGCGCCGCCCACCGACTGTGGCGCAGCCATCAGCCGGAAACGGGAACAATCCTCGCGCGCGCGAGGGTTCGACCGGCTATGACCTTCAGCGTTCCCGTCGTCGTCCGCGGCTATGAACTCGATACCCTCGGCCATCTGAATCAGGCCGTGTATCTGCAGTACGCCGAGCACGCCCGCTGGGAACTGCTGCGGGCGGCCGGAATCGGCGGCGACAAGCTGATCTCCGGCGGCATCGGCCCGGTCGTGCTGGAAACCAATATCAAGTATCGGCGTGAACTGCGCGGCGGCGACGAGGTCGCGGTCACCTGCGAATTCCAGTGGGACGGCGGCAAGATCTTCCGAATCCGCCAGGAGATGCGCAAGATCGACGGTACTGTCGCAGCAGAGGTCGAGGTGGTACTCGGCATCATGGATCTCACCGCACGCAAACTGGTAACCGATCCCGGCGAACGCTTGCGCGCCATCGCCGAACAACCGGATCTGCTCGGACTCTGAACCGTCGCGGACAGATCCGCACCAACGGAGGCGCAGCCGCCAATCCCGGGCAATATCGATCGCACGGAACCGTTCGGAAGTAGCTCAATGATTGCCGGAGCCCATTCGGCCGCACACCGAAAATCTTTCGGCGCTAGCGCATCCCGATCCGAAATCTAGTTTGCCAGCGGCGGTGAAATCTCGCGATATGGACCGTGCGAGACCCCTTGCGCGATATGATCCAGTTCCCGCTCGGGGGTTCTGGCAAATCGCGAGCAGATCGGAGAGCTCACTATGACCGACGCAATCCACCTCCCCGGCACCGGGCCGGCGGGTGACCGCGTCCCCGCGTTGCAGGGACTGCTGGTGGCCGAGTCGGAACGAGATTTCACGGTCAGAGTGACCGAAGGCACCTGGACCTTCCGCCGCGACGATGTACTTCGGGTCCTCGACTGGACCGACAGCGCGACCACCGAGCGCGAAGGCCGTCCGGTGCTGATGGATATCCGTCCCGGCGCCACCGCCGATTTCACCCGCCGCCTGCGTATCGACCTGGTGGACCGGCCCATGACACTGGCCGAGGAACCCTCCGCGGCATTGGGAGATGAAGCGCTGCAACAACTCACCGCATCCTGGGCCGACAGCCTGCAGCTCGCCGATTGCACGGGCACCAGCGGAGCGACCTTCACCTACTGCCAAACCAAATCGCTCGCGACAAGCGACGACGGCATAAACTGCGACAGTCTCGACTGAACGGAACTGCGCATGGCGGCGCGCCGGACAGGTTCGGTCCTCATCGTCTCCGAATCCGATGATCTGCACGGGACCGCGATGGCGGCGACGTTGCGAGAACACCACGGGCTCAGCCCGATTCACCTCGACCTGCGCGACTTCCCGCGCGAATCCGGAAGTTTCCGGCTCGATCGGCACGGCACCACGCGTTCGCTGTCGCATGTGATCGGACTCGACGACGTCCGCTCGGTCTGGTGGCGCAGACCGCACCCCGCACAGGTCCCGGCCGGTGTGCGCGCCTCGGATGACGCCTACCGCCAAGCCGAATGCGATGGCTTCATCCAGGGTCTGCTGTGGTCGATACCGGCGTACTGGGTCAACGATCCCGGCGCCGATCGCACCGCGAGCCGCAAAATCGTACAGTTGGAGACCGCACGGCGAGCCGGTTTCGTGATCCCGGAAACACTCATCACCAACGATCCGGACGAGGCGCGCAGCTTCGTCGAATCACGTTCGGGCTCGGTGGTTTACAAGCGCACCGGCACCGGGCGCGCCGAATTCGCCGAAACCCGATTGATTACCAGGGTCGACTTCGGCCGCCTCGCGGGCATCCGCTCCGCGCCGACCACGTTCCAGGACTACGTCGAGGCACGGTGCGATCTGCGTGTGGTGTGGATGGACGGCGTCGAATGGGCGGTGCGCATCGACTCGCAGTCCGGGGTCGGCCGGGTCGATTCCCGGCTGGACACCACTGTCGACTTCGTACCGGAGCATCTGCCCGCCTCGGTCAGCAAGTCGCTGGCCACGCTGATGGGCGCACTCGGCCTGAGCTTCGGCGTGCTGGATCTACGCCTCGGCCTCGACGGCGAGTACTACTTCCTCGAGGTCAACCCACAGGGCCAGTTCGCGTATCTGGAGATCAAGACGGGCCTGCCGATGTTCCGCAGCCTCGCCAACCTGCTGGTCAACGGCGACGGCGCGGTGCCCGGCTTTTAGCGCGCACGATCTCGCTCGGTGTCGGCGAAACCCATTCGCCGACACCGGCATCCAGATCCAGGAACGCTACTGGCTCTTGCGGCGGTTCGCACCGCCACGACTGCGGAGCTGCACGTGCGACTCCACCAGCACGTTGTGGATGAAGCCGTAGGAGCGGCCGGTCGACCGGGCCAGCGATCGAATGCTGGCACCCGCCTCGTACTGCTTCTTCAGCTGGGTTTGCAAACGGTCTCGTGATTTCCCCGTGACGCGTGTGCCCTTACCCAGTGTGGCCTTGACTTGTGTGGGCCTGTCGCTCATGGCTTCCTCCGAGTCGCCGAGCCGCGTCTTTCCAGGCTAGACACTCGGGAAGCTGTGATCAACGGGTCTTTGTGATGAAAATCACCGGAGATCCGATCCCGGGGAACCGAAAACCCACCGCCCGCAACGAAACTCCGGCCCGATCACCCCGGATCAGGCCAGCTGAATCAGTTCCAAATATTCCGCAGACCAGTGGTCTTCCTGGCCGTCCGGCAGCAAGATCACCCGTTCCGGGGACAGTGCCTCGGCCGCGCCCGGGTCGTGGGTGACCAGGACGACCGCGCCCGCGTAGGTGCGCAACGCGTCGAGGACCTGTTCGCGCGAGATCGGGTCCAGGTTGTTCGTCGGCTCGTCCAGCAGCAGTACATTGGCCGCCGAGGAGACCAGCCCCGCCAGCGCGAGACGGGTCTTCTCACCGCCGGAGAGGGTGCCTGCGGGCTGCTCCAGCTGCGGTCCGGAGAACATGAACGCGCCGAGCAGTCCGCGCAGCTCCTGCTCCCCCGCATCCGGCGCGGCATGGCGGATGTTCTCCCACACAGTGGCCTGATCGTCGAGGGTGTCGTGTTCCTGGGCGAAGTAGCCGACTTTGAGCCCGTGACCGGGCACCAGACCGCCCGCCGTCGGCGTCTCCACCCCGGCGAGCAGGCGCAGCAGGGTGGTCTTGCCCGCGCCGTTGAGACCGAGCACCACCACGCGGCTGCCGCGATCGATGGCCAGATCGACGCCGGTGAAGATTTCCAGCGAGCCGTAGACCTTGGTCAGATTCTCGGCCATCAGCGGGGTCTTACCGCAGGTGGCGGGTTCGGGGAATTTGATCCGCGCGACCTTGTCGGCGACCCGCACCTCGTCGAGTTCGGCCATCAAGCGGTCCGCGCGCTTGGCCATGTTCTGTGCCGCAGTGGCTTTCGTGGCCTTGGCGCCGAGTTTGGCGGCCTGGGCGCGCAGGGCGCTCGCCTTCTTCTCGGCATTGGCGCGTTCGCGGCGGCGGCGCTGTTCATCGGTGGCACGCGCGTCCAGATATTTCTGCCAGCCCATGTTGTAGACGTCGGCCTCACCGCGCACCGCGTCCAGGAACCAGACCTTGTTCACCACATCGCCGAGCAGTTCGACATCGTGGCTGATCACGATCAGGCCGCCGTCGTGGTTCTGCAGGAAGCCGCGCAGCCAGGTGATGGAGTCGGCGTCGAGGTGGTTGGTCGGCTCGTCGAGCAGCAGGATGGTGTCCGAGCGCCCGCCGCTGCCGTCGGAGGCCGCGAACAGGATGCGCGCCAACTCGATTCGGCGGCGCTGACCACCGGAGAGCGTGCGCAGCGCCTGGCCGAGTACCCGATCGGGCAGGCCGAGGCTATTGCAGATGCGCGCCGCTTCACTCTCTGCCACATAACCGCCGAGCGCCGAGAAGCGTTCCTCCAGCCGACCGTACTTGCGCACCGCCTTCTCGCGTTCGGCATCATCGACCACCTCGGCCATCAGCGCCTGCTGCTTCTCCATATCGCGCAGCAGGGTGTCCAGGCCGCGGGCGGAGAGCACACGATCGCGGGCGAGTACGTCCAGATTGCCCTCGCGCGGATCCTGCGGGAGATAGCCGATATCGCTGGAGCGCAGAATCTTTCCGGCGTAGGGCTCACCCTCGCCCGCCAGAATGCGCAGCGTGGTCGTCTTGCCCGCGCCATTGCGGCCGACCAGTCCGATCCGGTCGCCGGCCTGCACCCGCAGCGCAGGCCCGGGAGCCGACAGCAGGGTGCGGACTCCGGCCCGGACCTCCAGGTCCGTCGCGGTGATCACAGGCTTCTCCTACAGGTACGTGGTGCTGATCGGTTGCTGTTCGATTGTGCGACGCGAACCCGCACAAGAACCACCGATTTTACCTGGCGCCAGCGGTGCTTCCGACACCCCACGATCCAGGTGTGACCGCGCTAACTCCGCGATCGGCGCTAGGCCGCTACGCTGGCCATATTCGACGCGATGCTGTTGGCATTCGCGACGCGTTGACCGCGGGCCTCACCCGAGCTGCGTTCGTAGTACTGATCGAACGCGGCCGCCGCGGCACCGGCCGAGTTCGCAGCCTTGATCTGTCCATACGCACCGGACTCACTGCCCCGCAGTTCGTGCATCATGAAATCGACCTGGAGATGCCAGTCGGTGATCGACCGGTGTTGGGGGTCGTTAGCGGCGAATGCCTCGAGCGCCGTCCGTCGGCCGCCTTCCCACTGGCAGAGGCCGATGGCTCCTTCGCCGGGGTTGTAGGCACCGGTATCGAAACCCGATTCGACCTGCATATTGCCCAAGATGCCCGCCGCTTGCGCCGGTGTGAAGCCCTTGCTCAGGAGGTACTTGTAGATCTCGCTGGCCGTCACTTTCTGACCTGCGCCGATGGGTTGGGCACTCGCGCTGTTGCCAAGACCTGCGGGGCCGCTGGAGTTGCGGCTGTTTCCACCGCTGCCGGTATAGGTGGGGAACTGGTTGCCGCTACCGATCGAATTCGTGGCACTTCCGCTGTCGTCCGACTCCGGGTCGGTGACCTTTCCTGCCTGATCGTCCAATGCGTCGTACGCGTCCGAGACTGCCTGTGCCGCTTTCTCGACCTTCTTATCGATTTTGTTGATTGCGGTCATCTGCAACTCGATGCTGCGCGGCAGCGGCACGTCGGTCAGATTCGGCACACCGGCCATAATGTCCTTGACGTCGCCCACCAGTTCCTTGACCTCGCGGGTCGTGGTGATGGACACGTCGGCCGCTTTCGCCGCGATCTGGGCGATATTGCTGTCCAGCGAGTTCAGATCGTCTCTATATTTGGTGTCGTCGCTCTGTTTGGCACGGTATTTCGTGACGAGTTCGCCGGACTTCAGCTGCGACTCCCCCAGGCCCTTCAGACCCTCGACCGTGATCGACTTCGCCGAGCCGTCGCCCACCGCCTTCACCAACTTCGCCAGCACCGTCTCTATGTGGCTGGCGAAGGCGTTGAGGATCGGTGCATCCGGCCGCGACGGCAGCGATGTGTCGACAGCCTCGTCAGCCATATGTCACCTTCCCGTCGAGACCTCTCCGGCAGCTTAATCGCAGCTAGGCGCCACACATCGACCATTAGGTCCCCGTCGGTGGGAACAGTCGCTCCGGATCGAAATCGCACAAACCCGACCGGGTCCACTCGGCGTATTCAAACAGAGGTAGCGTGCCATCACATGACGACCGATCTGTTGGGCAAGAGCGCACTCGTTTCCGGAGCCAGCCGGGGCATCGGCAAGGCCGTCGCGGCGGAGCTGCTGCGCCGCGGCGCAAATGTGCTGATCACCGCCCGCAAGCCGGAACCGCTCGAGGAGGCGGCCGCCGAGCTGCGGGCGCTCGGCCATCGGGGCGAGGTCAGCGCGCTGGCGGGCAATTCGGGTGATCCGGACAGCCGTGCCACCGCGGTGAGTCGCGTGGTCTCGGAATTCGGCTCGCTCGACATCCTGATCAACAACACCGGTATCAACCCCGTCTACGGCTCGCTCATGGATGCGGATCTGGAGGCGGTGCGCAAGATCTTCGACGTCAATGTCGTCGCCGCACTCGGGTACGTGCAGGAGGCCTACAAGGCTTGGATGCGCGATCACGGCGGTGCGGTGGTGAATGTGGCCAGTGTCGCGGGTCTGCGTTCGACCGGCGTGATCGCGGCGTACGGCGCGTCCAAGGCCGCGCTCATCCGGCTCACCGATGAACTGGCCTGGCAGCTGGGCCCGAATATCCGGGTGAACGCGGTCGCGCCGGGCGTGATCAAGACCAAGTTCGCCGATGCGCTGTACTCGGCGGATGAGGAGCGGGCCGCGAGCGTGTACCCGATGAAGCGGCTCGGTGCGCCGGAGGATGTGGCGCAGCTGATCGGATTCCTGGTCTCGGACGAAGCCAAATGGATCACCGGTGAGACGATCCGCGTCGACGGCGGATTGTTGTCGACCGGCGGAATCTGAACCGTCCCAGCAGAACTGATGGCCGTGCGGCGAATTCCGCACGGCCATCGGCGTTTCTATACTCGGGCTGGCTGGCGCAGGTCGTCCGGATCGGGCAGCGACGGCGCGGAAGGTCCTTCGTCGAATCCGAAACGCTCGTGCAGCTTTTCGAGCGGGCCGGGCGCCCACCAGTTCCAGTCGCCGAGCAGTTTCATCACCGTGGGCAGCAGGAAGCCGCGGACCAGGGTCGCATCGACCAGCACCGCGAGCGGCAGCCCGATGCCGAAGGACTTCATGAAGGTGATGTCCGAGGCCAGGAATCCCAGGAACACCAGGGAGATCAGGACTGCGGCGGCGGTGACGATGCGACCGATCTTCTCGAGCCCGTGGGCAACCGCGGATTCGTTCTTGCCGGTGCGTTCGTATTCTTCGAGGATCCGTGACAGCAGGAATACCTGATAGTCCATTGCCAGACCGAAGGCGACACCGAAGAGCATGACCGGCACGGTCGGCGGCAGATCCCCCGTCACGGTGAAATCGAGCAGGCCGGACAGGTGCCCGTCCTGGAAGATCCAGACCAGCGCACCGAAGGTGGCGGTCAGACTGAGTGCGCTGAGCACGATCGCGACCAGCGGCAGCACCACGCTGCCGGTCAGCAGGAACAGCACGACCAGCATGATGATCACGACGTAGGCCAGTGCCACGGGCAGCGCCGAGGTCACCGCATCGAGAGAATCGGCGCTCGCGGCCGCGATACCGCCGACCAACCGCTGTGCGGGCGCGGGCACGGCGCGCAACTCCTCGGCCACCCGATCCAGTAGCGCCGGATCGCTGGTGTCCGGAGTCACCGAAAGGTATGCGGCGTCCTTGGTTTCGAAGCGCGCGTGCTGCGCCATAGCCGGGGCGAGTTGCCCGCCGTGGGCGTAGCTGCCGGTGGCGGTGTCGACGCGACGGACATTGTCGATTTCGGATAGTTTCCTGGCGTAGGCGTCCAGCCCGGATTTGCCCTCGGGCAGTACGACGAAAAGTCCATTGGTGTCGGTGGCGGCGAATTCGCGCTGGATGGTCTCGGTGATCTGCCGGTTGTTCATCGACTCCGGCAATGCCCGCTCGTCCGGGAAACCGAGTTTCACACCGAGGAAGGGGGTCCCGAGCAGCAGCAGGAAGGCCGCGACCGCCAAGCCGATGGGCATCGGCTTGCGCATCACGAATACCGCGAGCCGATGCCAGAAGCCCTCACCGGGCGCGGGGCGTTGTGGTCGAAAGAACCAACCGAGTTGGCCGCGATCAATGCGGCTGCCGAGCAGCAGCAGAATCGCGGGCAGCACCGTCAGCGACACCGTCGCGGCGATCGCCGCGACCGCCAGACCCGCATAACCCATGGAACGCACCGCGAGCAGCGGAAAGAACAGCAGTCCTGACAGCGCGACCGCGACGGTGACCGCCGAGAAGGCCACGGTACGTCCGGCCGAACGCATGGTCGCGGCGACGGCGGGACCGGTTGCGGCGCCAGCGGCCAATTCGTCGCGGTAGCGGCTGATGATCAACAGGCTGTAGTCGATCGCGAGACCGAGACCGAGCAGAGTGGCGACATTGGTCGCGGTCGCGGCGAGATCGGTGACCAGGGTGATCATCCACAGCGCGCCCATGGTGATCATCACGGTCACCGCCGCGACGACCAGCGGCAGGCTGGCCGCCACCAACCCGCCGAATACGAACAGCAGGGCGATCAGTGTGATCGGGAAGGCGATGGATTCGCCGAGGACGGCGTCCTTTTCGCTCTGCTGCACCGTCTCGTGCAACAACATCGCGTAACCGCCGACGCGCACCTGCACCGGCCCGTGCGTGCCACCGTAGCGATCCGCCAGACCGCCGACCTTCTGATCGACCGCACCCTCCTCACCGAGAATGCTCGCGACGATCAGCCCTGATTTGCCGTCGGCGCTGCGCAATGCGGGCGACTTGTCCATCCAGTACGACATGACACCCGCGACGCCCGGCTCATCCTTCAGCTTCAGCGCCAATTTCACTGCGGCCGTTGCCGATTCGGGGTCGTCGACCGAGGTGTCGCTGTGCACCAGCAGCACGAAGTTCGGCGGCGCCTGACCGAAGGTATCGCGCAGAATCTCGGTGGCCCGACTGGATTCGCCGCCAGGATCGCTGTAGCCACCGCCCTGCACTTTGTCGAACAACGTCGAGCTGAGCATCCCCATTACCAGCGCGAGACCGGCGAATACGCCGAGAATCCATTTGCTGCGCTGCTTGGTCAGTTCGAACACCGCCACACCCTCATCACTCGTTAAGCCGCGCCGCGCTCGCTCCCTGACGAATCCGCGACGTGCCCGGTTTGCACCTGCCTGGCCACCACCCGCATCGGCAGATACTTCGGGTGCACCAAGGCGCCGATCACCGTCTCTTGCACCGCGATACCGGGCATCGGGCGCAGGCGCCAGCGCCCGCCGATCGTAGCAACCTGGAGGGCAACCTCGGTGAGCGAGAACACGTTTCCCGGACACTGCCTCGTGCCCATACCGAACGGCAGGTACGCGCCTTTGGGCCGGGACTCCATTGCCGCAGGCAGCCAGCGGTCCGGGTCGAATTTGCCGGGATTCGGGAAGATCGCCGGATCCCGGTGTACCGCAACGGGACACACCAGCAACATCGCGCCCTGCGGCAACGCGGTGCCGCCGAGTTCATAGTTCGCGGGCACATCGCGGACGGTCAGCCACGGCGAGTACATGCGCAGGGTTTCGGTGACGATCCGCTTGGTCAGATCGAGTCGGCCGAGATCGGCGAATTCGGCCGGACGGCCGCCGAGCACCCCGTCGATCTCCGCGTGGAAAGCGGCCTCCAACTCGGGATTTCGGCCCAGCTCGTGGAAGACCCAGGACAGCGTCATGCCGGTGGCCTCGGTACCACCGACCAGGAAGTTGATCAGCTCGTCGTGCACCTGGGCATCGGTGAGCGCGACACCGTCCTCGTCGCGGGCCTTGATCAGAGTGTCCAGCAAGTCGCCGTGATCCAGGTTCGGATCCGCGGCCAGGTCCGCACGGTAGGCGGCGATGATCTTGCTGGTCGCCGACTTCATCCCGGCGACAAGGCCTTCGAAGCGCCGGTTGCCGGGCAGTGGCAGCCTGTCGATCCAGGCCGGGCGGGTGACGCGGCGGGCGAGCAGCGTCATGACCGGTGTGAGCATCTCGTGGATTTCCGCGCCGGTCTCCGCGCCGAGGTCGCCGCTGAACAGCGCCCCCGCGACGGTGCGCAGCGCCAGATCGTGCATCTCGGCATTGACGACCACCATTTGACCGTCACGCCAGGCATCGGCCTGTTCCGCGCCCAGACGCGTCATCACGGTGGCGTACTGCGCGATGCGGCCGCGAGCGAAGGCCGGGGCGATCATCCGGCGCTCCCGCTTGTGCTGCGGGCCCGACAGCACGGTCACGCCCGCGCCGAGCAGCGCCTCCGCGCGATCGATCATCGCACCCTGATCGGACAGGCCGACGAATGCCTCGCGGATCAGGTCCGGTTCGGTGACGACGTAGGTGTCGTAACCCGGAATCTTCACTCGCACCACGGGCCCGAGGTCCGACAACGTCTGCAGGAAGCGGTACGGCCTGCGCGCGAGACGGTGCGAATGGCCGATGAGGGGTAATGCCCCCGGTGCGGTCGGCACCGCATTCGTGCCGGTCGGGCGGCTGGCGAGCCGGGTGGTCATCATGCGAGTCTCCTGGTCATCCGCGAGCGATGACGGCGTCGACGCCGCCGGTCTGGCCGACCCAGTCGACGTAGGCCGCCAGTCCGTCGGCCAGCGAGACAGTCGGCGCGTAGCCGAAATCCCGGGTGGCCGCGCTGGTGTCATAGGTACTGGAGACGGTCAGTGCCGCAGTGGTCCAGCTGGACAGTGGCGGCGCGTAGCGCTCCTTGATCGCCGGTACCCGCCATATGGTGTCGAAAACCGCGATGGCGGCGTCGAATACCGGTTTGGGGATGGTCCGGGTGGGCGGCGTCAGGTCCAAGGCGACGGCGAGATCCTTGACGAACTTCCACAGATCGACATCCTCGGGATCGGCGAGGAAGTAGGCATTGCCCGCGACCTGATCCGAGCGCGCCGCCTGTAGGCAGGCCTGCGCGGCGTGCTCGCAGTAGGTGATCGACACCATGATGTTCTTGCCGCCGGAGAGATCGGGCAGCTTGCCGAACTTCAACTTTCGCAACAGCAGCGTCATCCAACCCGAGGAACGCGGTCCCCAGATCATCCGCGGTCGCAGCGCGCAGGTCACGAAATCCGGGGTGTTGGTGGCCAGGACGAGTTGTTCGGCGGCGGCCTTGGTCTCCACGTACAGACTCTTCGGGGCGGTCACGTACGGCTCGGACTCGTCGATGCCGAAGCGGTCGGTGTCATAGGAGGTCGCCACCGAGGGGCTGCTGACGAAGACGAACCGGCCGACACCGGCCTCCTGCGCGGCCTTCATCAGCCGCCGGGTGCCCTCGACATTGGCCTCCCAGAACTGCGCCCGGCTACCGACCTCGGCGACCAGCCCGGCGCTGTGATACACCACATCGACGCCCTTACACGCGGTGACCAGCGATTCGTAGTCGCCGAGATCGCCTGCCACCGCTTCGAGTTCGGGGACCGTCGACAGGTAGCCGAGATCGCTCGACGGCCGGACGACGGCACGCACCTCATCACCGGCCGCCACCGCGGCGTCGACGAGATGGCTGCCGAGGAATCCGGTTGCCCCGGTGACCAATGCCTTCATGGCCTCATACCCTTTCCGGCCCATACGGCTAACTCCTCGCGCCCGATCTTGGCGTTGTGCCTGATGTCGACCGGGAACCCAGGATGGGCGCGGAATACCTTGATGGACTTGGTGAGTTCGCGCTCGCGCGCGACGGACCACAGCTCCCGCTGGACCCGTGGGATCTCGGATTCCGCCACCCCGGACCGCAATTCGAAGCACAGCACCGGGATCTGCGCACCCGGCTCGCCGACACCGACGAGCGCCGTGCGGTGCACATCCGGGTGGGTATTGAAGATCTGCTCGCACTGCACGGTGAACAGGTCACCGGCCGCGGTGCGGACCCGCTGCGCCGAGCGGCCGCAGAACCACAGCCGACCGGACTCGTCCTGCCAGGCCAGATCGCCGACGCGATGCCAGCGGCGCACAGTGCCGTCCGGGCGGGTTTCGTCGATCTTGTTGCGGGCATCGGCGGCCCGGTTGCGGTGATAGGCGGTGCTGACTTGCGCACCGGTGGCGACGATTTCGCCGATCTGCCCCTGCGGCAGCACGAGGTCCTCGCGCCAGGTGGGGATTTCGTCATCGGAGACGGCGATGATCCGCACTCTTGCCTCGTTCTCGGACCCAGCGCTGTCGGATTCCGCGATCGGGCGGCCGACGCAGGTGCCCGCGCCCTCGGCGGTCTGCTTGCGGGTTTCGTCGAGTTCGGACCATTCGAGGGTGGTCAGCGGCAGTGCCTCGGTCGCACCGTAGGTGGTGAAGACGCGCGCGGACTCACCGAGAGCGGTCCTAACCCCCACCAGCGCATCGAGGTTCGCGGGCGCGCCCATCGAGATGACCCGAACCAGACTCGGCAGCGTGATCCCGGTTCTTGTCAGATATTCGCCGAGCGGACCGAGCAGGGCGGGCGATGCGGTGACATCGGTGGCCTGGAAACTCTGGACCACATCGGTGACCAGTGCCGGATCGGCCCTGGACACCCGCACCGGATCGACCGGCCCGAGCACCACATGCGCCCCCTGCAGCAGATCGAAGATGCCGAACAGCGGTACCGAGGTCAGCGAGACGAAACCCGTTGGGCGGCCGTGCAACTGCTCGATCACCCGCAGCGAGGCGGCGAATCCGGCCCTGGTGAACTCCACCCCCTTGGCCGGTCCGGTACTGCCGGTGGTGAATGCGATCATCAACAGATCGTCTGGCCCATGGGCGATTTCGGGTGCGGCCGCACCGGGCGTCTGCCGCATGGCGAGCAAGGTGTGCCCACCCCAGAACGAGCGTCCGGCCGTCACATGCACCCGCACCGAACCGAAGGTGCGCCGCGCCGCCAGCCGCACCAGATGCGCCAGCGGTATACCGATGAACGCCTCCGCACCGACACTGCGGAAGCAATGCAGCATGCGACGCACGCCCATACCCGGATCCACCACCACCGGCACCGCCCCGACCCGGAACAGCGCGAAGATCACCGCGAACAGATCGGGATCGGGCTCGACCATGACGATGGTCTTGACGCCCTTGCTGATTCCGATCCGTTCGAAGGCCGCGGCATAGGCCTCGACCCGAGCGCCGAGTTCGGCGAAGGTCAGCGTCGCGAATCCGAGATCCGTTGCACGCCTGGCACGTTCGGGATGAGCGACGGTCGGATAGCTGATGGCGGGCAGGTCGGCGCGCTGCCGGATCTGATGCTCGAGCAGCGCGCTCAGATCCGCGGGCTGCTGGCTCACCCCGCACCGCCGACGGGAACGGTGTAGCTCACGCAGCCTGCGATCGGACCGGATCCCGCGGCGACCAGGAGCAATTCGTCACCGGCCGACAGTTCACCGGCCTCGAGCAACTGGTGGTAGGCGATGATCAAACCCGAGCTGCCCGCGTCCAGGTCGCCGGTCGCGGCCTGATGGGTTCGGACGAAACCGAATTCGCTCGCCAGAGTGGTCGCGAAGTCGGGCACCGGGTTATTGGTGACCAGTACGCGCTGCCCCTCCGGACGTTCGGCCAGGTACGGGCGGACCGCGGCAAACGCTGCGCCGCTGACCAATTCCGCGTAGTCGTCGGCGACATCGACGGTGATCGAGCGCTGTCCGTCGTCACCCATCGCCTTCAGATCGAGGTATCCGGCGATACCGGGATGGGTGCCGACCGCGCGCGGCAGCGGCGCCGGGATATGCACGCGGTCGAAGCCGGTGCCCTCATCGATCCCCTTGGTCACCAGCAACGCGGCACCGACCGCGGCATAGCGGAAGTCGGCGGGTGCGTGTCCGACGCCGCCGGGGTGGGCGTCGCTGCCGACGATCAGCACCCGCTCGACCGTGCCGTTCTCCAGCAGCGCACCCGCGGCCTGCAATGCGTTGAGCACGCCGCAGGCCCCGTTACGCAGATCGAGCGAGAATCCCGCCCGCGAGGAGCCGACCTGGTAGTCCAGGTGCATCCCCAATTCCTTCTGGATCAGCGCCGCATTGGACGGTTCGACGATATTGCTGTCGCGGTAGACGCCGACATTGATAAGCACGTCGATATCGTTCGGGTCGACGCCCCCGCCCGCGAGGCACTCCCCGCCCGCCCGCACGGCGTGGTCTATGGAACCCAGGGTGGGGTCGGCGCTGACGGCGGACCGCCGAATAATGAACGTCATTTCATCCCACCAATGCGCTGATAGTTGCCGAAAGGACACCGAATACCATTCCTGAGGCCGTCGGCACGAAACAGATTTTGGCCCCCTTCGGGATCTCGCCTCGGGAAATGTAGTCGTGCAGCACCAGGAAATGCGTACTTGCTCCGGTGTTGCCATACTTTTCGACGGTTGCCAGCCGCGGCGGCATCGCGGTGCCGTGAATCTTGCTGCCGGATTCGGCGAGCTTCTCGGTGAATCCGACGCCGAGCTGGTGGAACACGATGAAGTCGAACTTCTCGTCGGCGAATGTGGTGCCGCGTTTTGCGAGGATATCGCGATGGAATTTCGCCCATGTTTCCCGGCGCGGCGCGGCTTGCATAGTGAGATTATCGGTCAACATGATCATGTTCTCGCTGGCATCGCTCGGTTTGGCAATACACAATGGCGAGTACTCGGCGCAGGTCGTCAGATCGACGTAGTGCAGTACGTCTTCCTCGTCCACCGCGGGGTCCAGAATGACCGCGACCGCGGCATCCGCGAGAGTGAGTGCGGCGAACTGTGGATCGCGCACATCGACGGCCTCGGCGAGTGCGCCCTCGGTCACCGGCGAGATCACCTCGGGCGTGACGACCATGCCATTGCGCACCGCACCCGCGCGAATCAGATTGTCCAGCAGATAGATTCCGGTCATGGTGCCGCCGCAGGCATTCGCCACGTCGTAACCGGACGCATTGACCGCGCCGATGCGCCGGGCGATCTCCTGTGCCGCCGACGGTTCGAAGACCATATGGAATCCGTCGTGCACGGTGGTGCCACCGCAGATGATGATGTCCAGGTCGGCGGCGACCAATCCGGACTTCGCAAGCGCGTCCTGCGCGGCCCGCGCGCCGAGGGTCATGGTGTCCTCGCTGGTGCGGTCGACCATATAGCGATGACCGATGCCAGTAATTCGCTCGACGTCGAAGTCGCCGCCGCTCGTCATCCGGCTCAGTACTTCCGAAGTGGTGTATTCGCCGACCGGAAGGGCGGCTCCCAGGGCGCGTAATCGGGAAGAATTCACCGTAGCGGTCCTTTCGACAGAGACGGGCAGCACGAACTCCCCGGCTGGCACGACAATGGCCGCGGGCAGATGATGCGGGAATTCCGTTCCACGCGATCGCGAGAACAGAAGGTTCCGAAATCAACATTGATTTCGGTAATCGGATCCGGATTGCCCGACCCTGGGCAATCCGTTCCACGACGCCGAGCATACGGCGCACCGGACAAGGTGACCAGCCAGATGACAGCACGGTGCTACTGACGAGTCACATAGTTGCTGGAAAAGGGAGATCTGACATGATCGCATTATGAAGAATGTCACCGTCGATATCCGTGAACTATCACAGCGCAACGGTGACGAACCGCCCGGCAGTAAGCTCCGCACGACCGACGAACCACGCCGACAACGAAGGGGGTCCGCCATGCACACCACCGAACTCGCTGTGCCACACCGGCATCCGCGTTTCGCATGGGAAATGCGATGACCGCGGACCTCATCGTCTGCGGACTCGGGCCCGCCGGTCGCGCACTCGCGCACCGCTGTCTCGCGCACGGAATGTCGGTCACCGCAATCGATCCGGTGCCGGATCGACCCTGGTCGGCGACGTATGCGGGATGGTATGACGAGCTGCCGGGATGGCTGGATCCGTCGGTTATCGCCACCACCGTGCAGTATCCGACGGCGTGGGGCACGAGGTCGCATCGACTCGACCGAACCTATGTCGTCTTCGACTCCGCGCGGTTGCGGGATTCGCTGAATCTCGACGGTGCACAAATAGTTGCCGATCGGGTTGCCGAAATTCGGCACAACACAGTGACTTTGGCTTCGGAAACAATATTCGGTGCGAAACGTGTTATCGACGCACGAGGAATTGCCCGCTCCCCCGAACTCGCCGAGCAAACCGCGTACGGCATGGTCGCGCGACGCGACGCCGACATTGAACCCCTGTTCATGGACTGGCGCTTGGACAACGGCGCGGAACCCGATGCGCCACGGTCGTTTCTGTACGCGGTGCCGCTGAGCGCGGAGACGATGCTGCTGGAGGAGACCTGCCTCGCCGGACGCCCCGCCCTCGACACCGCGGTGCTGCGTGACCGCCTGCACCACCGGTTGCGCTCGCGCGGAATCGAACTCACCGGCACCGAACCGATCGAGCGCGTGCGTTTCCCGGTGCAGGGCGGCCACCCCGGACAGCGACGATTCGGCGCGGCGGGCGCATTCACCCATCCCGCAACGGGTTACAGCGTCACCGCCTCGCTCGCCGCCGCCGACACCGTCGCCCGCGATGCGTCGGCATGGCCTGCCCGGGCGCGAGCGGTACACGCGTTGCGGTCGGCGGGTCTGCGCGCATTGCTCGCACTGCCGCCCGCCGACCTACCTGTCTTCTTCGATGCCTTCTTCACCCTGCCGCCGGAACTGCAACGGGCCTATCTATCGGGCCGCACCGATCTGGGCGGCACCGTGGCCGCCATGCGCACGCTCTTCACCGCCCTGCCCGCACCGCTGCGTCGGCGCGTCGCGACCGCGACACTCGGGATTCCGATTCGCTCGCCTATTCGAATCGGTTCGTCCATGATGGAGTGATGGCACGAGCTATCTGGAAGGGCTCGATTGCGTTCGGGCTGGTAAACGTCCCTGTCAAGGTGTACACAGCCACCGAGGACCACGACATTCGGTTTCACCAGGTGCATGCCAAGGACGGTGGCCGGATCAAATACGACCGCGTCTGCACGGTCTGCGGCAAGTCCGTGCAATACGCCGATATCGACAAGGCCTATGAATCCCCCGAGGGGGACAAGGTCATCCTGACCGACGAGGACTTCTCGAAGCTGCCCGCCGCCGAGAAGCACGAGATTCCGGTGCTGCAGTTCGTACCCAACGACCAGATCGACCCGATCCTGTTCGAGAAGAGCTACTACCTCGAACCCGACTCGAATACCCCCAAGGCCTACGTCCTGCTGGCGACCACTCTGGAACGCATCGATCGGACCGCGCTCGTACACTTCACGCTCCGGCAGAAGACCAGACTCTCGGCACTGCGGGTGCGCGACGGCGTACTGGTGCTGCAGACGCTGCTGTGGCCCGATGAGGTCCGTGCCGTCGAATTCGAATCCCTGGACGGTGTGGCCGAGCCGAAGCCGCAGGAGATCAAGATGGCCGAGACGCTGGTCGAGACCATGTCCGACGATTTCGATCCCGAGCAATACACCGACGAGTACCAGATCGAGTTGCAGAAGGTGCTCGACGAGGCCATCGCCAGCGGCACCGGGAAGGTGGTCAGTCAGCCCGAGGAGGCGCCCGCCGCGATGGACGCAGAGGTCGTCGACCTGGTGGCCGCACTGCAACGCAGCCTGGAGGCCAGTGGACGACGGACCGCCGAGAGTTCCGGCAAGACAGCCGCCAAGCCCAAGGCCAAAGCGGAACCGGCGAAGAAGGCCACCAAGGCAGCGGGCACCAAGACAACGGCCACAAAGTCTGCGGCCAAGAAGACCGCCGCCAAGCCCGCCAAGAAGACCGCGAAGAAAGCAGCTGCCCGCAAGGGCGCATAACCGACTACCCGCACACTCCTGGCAACTTGCGGCATGGACCGGTACCGCCGGGCACGAAGCGGGCGCTGATCCGCCGCGGCCGACTGGCCGGTGAGGGGCGCGGCGCCCGCCAGCGCCGATCAGAACATGCCGTGCGGGAGCTGGTCGGCGTCGGGCACCGGTTGTACGACATCCCAGTGCTCGGTGATCACGCCGTCGACCAGCCGCCAGATATCCACCACCGCAGCGCCGTGGACGTCGTCGGGCGCGATCATGTGGTAGTGCACGACCGCATATTCGTCATCGGTGATGACCCGTTTGATATCCAGCCGGGCCGCGGCCACCGGTGCGTTCGCGATGAACTCGATGAAGGCGTCACGGCCGGACGGATTGCCCGGACTGTGCTCGATGAAGTTCTCGTGCAACAGGTCTCGCAGTATCTCGATATTGCCCGCATTGAACTCCGCGAGGCCGTGGAGTAAGAGATCCCTATTGTGGGTTGCCAGGTTGTTCGTCATGGCGGTAACCCTCGCAAGCGCACGGTAAACCTGTCGATTACCAGCCATGTAATGGCGACTGCTCGCGTGGTGTGGTGATACTGGCGGGGTGGATAGCGAACGCCCCGTCGGAGCGCTGCTGCGTGAGTGGCGGTTGCGGCGCCGACTCAGCCAGCTCGAATTGTCCGTGCGGTCGGGCATCTCGACGCGGCATGTGAGTTTCGTGGAGACCGGGCGCACCATTCCCAGCCCGGCGATGGTCGAGCGGTTCGCCGAACATCTGGGCATCCCGTTGCGCGAACGCAATCGGCTGCTGGTCGCGGCAGGATACGCGCCGACATACCGGCATCGCGCACTCGACGATCCAGATCTTGCGCAGGCGCGCGCCGCGGTCCGGCGCGTACTCGATGCCCACGAACCGTTTCCCGCGCTGGCCATCGATCGGCAGTGGAATCTGTTGCTCGCCAACACGGCGGCCGAGGTGTTCTTCGAGGGTGTGGCCGCGGAGCTGTTGGGACCACCGATAAATATGATGCGAATCGGTCTGCACCCCAAGGGTTTCGCGCCACGCGTACGGAATATCGAACAGGTGCGCGGGTTCCTGCTGCCTCGGCTCGCCCGGCAGGCGACGCTGTCCGGCGATCCCGAATTGGCCTCGCTACACACGGAATTGAGCGCTTTCGCGCCGGAAGGCGTTTTGCCGCAGGTAGATCCGTCCGAGGTCGCGCTGCCCATCCATCTCGACCACCACGGCACGCAGCTGTCGCTGTTCAATACGATCATGCGGTTCGGTGCGGCCTTCGACGTGACCCTCGACGAGATCGCCATCGAGTCCTACTTTCCTGCCGATCAAACCACCAGCGCCTACCTGCATTCGCTCGCCAGGTATCGTCAGGAGTCGGCGGCCCGCGCTTTGCCCTCTTCGAAGAAATCGAGCAGGGCGGCGGCGTTGTTCACCTCCTCGCGCGAGCGCAGTGCGCCGAACGAGGCATTCCAGAATTCGCCGGTGCGCGGCGTCCACGGGCCGACATAGGCATACGGACCCGGATGCGCCGAATCACCCGGTGACACACCGTAATTGACCTCATTGACCGTGCTGGAGAGATCGAAATGCTCCGGCCACAGCACCGGAATGACATCGGGCGCCGTGCAGCGCAGAGTCGAATCCCCGAGCGCGAGCCAGTCCGCGATGAGCCCCGCCGCCTCCGAATCGACAGCGAGCTGATCGCCGGGGTCGACTCCGGTGGTATCGGCGTAGACATCGGCCGGTGCCTCGGGTTCGAAGCCCGCGGCGGCGGCGACCTTGTCGAAGGTGCCCGCGAGCGCGACCCGGCCCTCCGGCCACACCAAATCGGTGCCGACCACCGACACCGGCCACTGCGCACCGCCGAAACCACCGTGCACCACCCGTAGCCGGATGGTCCCGAAGCGCCGATATTGTGGGCCCGCGATCAACAATTCCCCCACCGCGTGCAGTGCGAGCCGGGTGTCCCGATACGTGATGTCGTCCACCCGGAAATCATCGCCGCTGCGGGCCGCCCGCGCTGGCGAATCGCACCAGCGGAATCAGGATGGATGGGCGATGACCAGTAGCACCTCGGCGGGCTCGAGGCGGATTCATCGCTGTCGCCTATTATCAAGATGTTGTCGAGGGAAGGACACTGCCGTGGAATTCCAAGTACCGGTCATCGATATCTCGTCATATGTCGGCGATGGCTCCGCAGCCGAACGCCGGGCGGTTGCCCGCGCGATCGACGCCGCCGCGAGCACCGTCGGCTTCATACAGATCACCGGCTACGCCATCCCACAACCGGCGCTCGACGACTTCGCGGCCGCACTCGACAGCTTCTTCGACCTCGAACCGGTGACCAAACAGGGCTATCGCACCCCGCCCGAAATCAATCGCGGCTATTCACCGCCCAAAAGCGAGAGCCTCAGCCTGAGCCTCGGCGGCGCGTACGCCACCCGCATGAACGATTATTTCGAGGCATTCAATGTGGGCATCTCCGCGGCCGCCTATCCGGAGGTCGAGTTGTCCGCGAGCGACTACGCCGAGAATCTGTGGCCGACAGAGATTCCCGGCTTTCGCGCACCCGTGGAGACCTACTTCGCGCACGCCGCCCGCATCGCACGAACCCTCACCACCATCTTCGCCGACGCCCTCGAACTGCCGCCCGGCTACTTCACCAGGTTCACCGACCATTCCCTCGACGTCCTGCGGATGAACAACTACGCGCTCCCGCCGGGCACCGTGGATCTCGACGACGAACTCACCGGTATGGGCGAACACACCGACTACGGCATCGTCACCGTCTTGTGGGCGGACCGGGTCCCCGGTCTCCAGGTCGTCGGCGCCGATGACCGTTGGCACGACGTGCAACCCGCCGACAACGCCCTGCTGGTCAATCTCGGCGACGTGATGGCGCGCTGGACCAACGAACGCTGGCTCTCCACCCTGCACCGCGTCATGCCGCCGATCACCGACGGAACCATCCAAAGACGCCGCAGCGCGGCCTTTTTCCACGACGGCAATCCGGACGCCGTCATCGAAACACTCCCGTCCTGCCTCGGCGAGGGAAGTAAATACGCCCCGATCACCGTCGCCGAACACCTGCGTACGAAACTCGCCGGTTCCCGTGCCCTGCAACCCAATACCAATGCCACCCGCGAGGCGGCACGGGCCTTCGCCGCGGCGAGCACCCGACGCACTTCGGAGTAAGCGCCACTCAAAGCCGACCACCGGCACCATCGAAGTCGCCGGGACGCCCGTCACGGGTGTGCGGGAGGCCGAGGTGCGCCGCATCCGCCGGGATATCGGCATGGTGTTCCAGCAGTTCAACCTGTTCCGATCGCGAACGGCCGCAGGCAATATCGAATATCCGCTCAGGGTCGCGGGCTGGAAGCGTGCCGAGCGCAAGGCACGGGTGAAGGAGTTGCTGGAGTTCGTCGGGCTCGCCGACAAGGCCCGCAGCTATCCGGATCAGCTCTCGGGCGGTCAGAAGCAGCGGGTCGGCATCGCGCGGGCACTGGCGACCTCGCCGTCACTGCTGCTCGCCGATGAATCGACCTCGGCGCTGGACCCGGAGACCACCGGTGAGGTGCTGCGGCTGCTGAAGAAGATCAATCGCGAACTCGGCGTCACCATTGTGGTGATCACGCACGAGATGGATGTGATCCGCGCGGTGGCCGATCGGGTCGCGGTGCTCGCCGAAGGCAAGATCGTCGAATTGGCCAGTACCTTCGAGGTTTTCGCGACCCCGCAGGCGGCGCCGACACAGTCGTTCGTCGAGACCGTGCTGCGCAATCGGCCCGACGCCGAAGAACTGCGGCGACTCGGTGAGATGCACGGTGGACGGTTGGTCACCGTGGATATCGACGACAAACGTGGGATCGGAGCGGCACTGGCCGTCGCCGCGCATGCGGGTGTCGAGTTCGAGGTGGTGTACGGCGGAGTGAGCACGTTGCAGGACAAGACGTTCGGCAGCGTGACTCTGGCATTGCACGGTTCGGATGACGATGTGGACAAGGTGGTCGAAGAACTCGATCACCGCGTCGGCTGAAAAGGCTAGCCGTGCATACGGATTGGGACAAACTCCGGCCGGTACTGACCGAGGCCGTCGGCACCACCATCTATCTGGTGCTGCTCACCTTCGTGGTCGGCGGATTGATCGGGCTGTTCCTCGGCACCGCCCTCTACACCACCCGCAAAGGCGGACTGCTGGCCAATGCGCCGATCAATGTGCTGCTCAATGTGTTGGTGAATGTGGTCCGGCCGATTCCGTTCATCATTCTGCTCGCGGCACTCGGTGCGGTCACCCTGGAAGTGGTCGGGACGACGATCGGTACGGATGCCGCTGCCTTCGTCATGATCGTGGCGGCATCCTTCGGTATCGCTCGCATAGTGGAACAGAATCTGGTCACGGTGGATCCGGGCGTCATCGAGGCGGCCAGGGCGGTCGGCGCCGGGCCGCTGCGGATCATTCTGACACTGCTGATCCCGGAAGCGTTGGGGCCCTTGGTGCTCGGCTACACCTTCGTGGTGATGGCCATCGTCGATATGTCCGCCATGGCGGGCACGGTCGGCGGCGGAGGGCTCGGTGATTTCGCGCTGGTCTACGGATACCAGCGCTTCGACTGGCAGGTCACCCTGGTCGCGACGTTGATCATTGTCGTCGGTGTGCAGGGGATTTCAGTTCCTGGGCAATTTCATTGCCCGAAAGGTGCTGCGCCGCTGATCCACCGGCGCGGCCACAGCCAGGTGCGCTCTCGACGCCGATCACGTCGAGAGCGCACTCGGTTTTCCGTCAGCCCGCGTTCGCGGTGCACTGCGAATCGACGATGCGCGGTTCGCGCGGCGCCGAACTGCCGAAGTTCAGCAGCGGCGGCGGTGCGGTCGGCCCGGCATTGGCGATCGCCTGCTGCTCGGCCTCGGCCCGTGTCGGCGCCCAGGCCCAGCCCAGGTGATCATCGCCATTGCGGGCCACGGCGGCGCACGCGTTGGCGAACTGCACGATGACATGGCAGCTGGACAGTCCGCACTGCTGCACCGCGGCACGGTCCGAATCCGCCCAGTTCGAGTAGTTGTATGCCCATCCGAGGGTCGCGTCGCCGCGCGACGAGACCGAAATCGCCAATGAGCCGTAGAGGCCATCGTCCGCCTGTGCGGTGCCTGCACCGGCGGCGACGAACGCACCCGCGGACGCGGCCACCAGACCCATGGCAGCCTTGGACGATAGTGACATGTGTTGCGCTCCCCAGTTCCGAAAATAGCTTCGGATCGAAATCCTGACCGTTCCGATCCGAATTGTCCAAATCTTTGTATCACCAGAGCTGGACAACCCGTCGGTCAGCGATCCCCCAGCGCCACACCTCCTCGTGCCGCCAAGGCTGACGAGCCCCACGGCGGCACCACATCGCGCCAGTCCGCCGGCCAATTCGCCAGCGCGACAACCACCATGATCACCAGATGAATCGGCGCCGAGGTGCCCTGCCAGAACGGCGCGTCATCGGTGAGGTGTGTGGTCACCGCACCCGTCAGCACCAACACCAGCATGGCCGCGCCCAAGAACCTGCTCTCCCGGCGCGGAAGCACCAGCAGCACAGCGGCGATCAACTCCAGCCCACCGACCACGAACCGCATGTTCGGATGAAATCCCCACTCCGCGAACTTCTCCGAATAGGCGGGCCCGAAAAACGTAGACCCGGGCCAGAACTTGGTCGCGCAGCCGACGAAGAACTCCAATCCGAGAAACCAGTAGAGCCCGGTACGTACCCGCTCCGACCGCAAGCGTTGCGACATGTTCCCTCTTCCGCAGGTCATCCACCGCGATGCGGCGGCGACGGGCATCTGCCCGCCACCGCTATGACCATGCCCGGCCGGGAAATGTGACGACGGCCGGAAACGCAGCGACCCCGACCGGATGGTCGGGGTCGCTGCGAATGGGTTCGGGCGCGGCCGGATTCGTGGTGCTAGACGGTGAAACCGAGGGCGCGGAGTTGTTCGCGGCCGTCTTCGGTGATCTTGTCGGGGCCCCACGGGGGCATCCAGACCCAGTTGATCTTGAGGTCTTCGACCAAGCCGGAGCGGACCAGGGCGTTGCGGGACTGGTCCTCGATGACATCGGTCAGCGGGCAGGCCGCCGAGGTGAGGGTCATATCGAGGGTGGCGATATTGTCCTGGTCGACGCTCATACCGTAGACCAAGCCGAGGTCGACGACATTGATGCCGAGTTCGGGGTCGACGACGTCGCGCATCGCCTCCTCGATGTCCTCGAGTTGCTTGATTTCCTCGGCCGAAAGTTCGACCTGCTCGGTCGTTTCGGTGACTGGTGTCTCACTCATGCCGTTTTCCATTCGTGGAGATGTCGCTGCCCATGGTCCGCTTGGCCTCTTCCGCAGAGGATATCCGGATCACCGCATCCTTGAACGCCAGCCAGCCGAGCAGTGCGCATTTGACCCGTGCCGGGTACTTGGACACTCCGCTCAGCGCGATACCGTCGCCGATCATGTCCTCGTCGCCCTCGATGGTGCCGCGGCTGGAGATCATCTCGTTGTACGAGTCGACGACCTTGAGCGCCTGTTGCACCGGCAGCCCGATCACCTGATCGGTGAGGATCGAGGTGGCGGCCTGGCTGATCGAACAGCCCTGGCCGTCGTAGGACACATCGGCGACATCACCGTTGTCGTCGAGCTGGACGCGCAAGGTCACCTCGTCACCGCAGGTCGGGTTGACGTGGTGCACCTCGGCACCGAACGGCTCCCGCAGTCCGCGGTGATGCGGGTGCTTGTAGTGATCCAGGATCACTTCCTGGTACATCTGCTCCATGCGCATGTCTTATGCAACTCCGAAGAAGCTCTGGGCCTTCCGCACGGCGGCTACCAGCTGGTCTACCTCGTCGAGGGTGTTGTAAACCGCGAAGGACGCACGGGCGGTGGCGGGCACGCCGAGACGACGCATCAGCGGCCAGGCGCAGTGGTGACCGACTCGCACGGCGACGCCCTCATCGTCGAGAATCTGCCCGACGTCATGGGCGTGGATGCCCTCGACCACGAACGACACCGCGCCGCCGCGATCGATATTCTCGGTCGGTCCGATTATCCGCACGCCCGCGATCGCCGCGAGGCCCTCCAGCGCCGCACCGGTGAGCGTGTGCTCATGCGCCGCAACGGCATCCATGCCGATCTGTTCGAGATACCGCACGGCCGCGCCCAATCCGACCACCTGCGAGGTCATCGGCACACCGGCCTCGAACCGCTGCGGCGGCGGCGCGTAGGTGCTGCCCTCCATGGTGACGGTCTCGATCATCGAGCCGCCGGTGATGAACGGCGGAGTCTCCTCGAGCAGCGCACGCCGCCCGTAGAGCACGCCGACACCGGACGGGCCGAGCATCTTGTGCCCGGAGAACGCGGCGAAGTCGACGCCGAGCTCACGGAAGTTCACCGCCATATGCGGCACCGACTGGCAGGCATCGAGCACGGTGAGCGCGCCGACTTCCTTTGCCCGGCGAACCAATTCGGCGACATCGCTGACCGCGCCGGTCACATTCGACTGATGCGTGAACGCGACAACCTTGGTGGCGGACGACAATTCGAACGAGTCGAGGTCGATCCGGCCGTCGTCGGTGATGCCGTACCACTTCAGGGTCGCACCGGTCCGGCGGGCGAGCTCCTGCCAAGGCACCAGATTCGCGTGATGCTCGAGCTCGGTGATGACGATCTCGTCGCCCGGACCGACGTGGTACGGGAAGCGGTCGTCGGAGAACGCGTACGTCACCAGATTGAGCGATTCGGTCGCATTCTTGGTGAATACGATCTCGTCCGCGTCCACACCGACGAACCGGCCGATATCGACGCGTGCACCCTCGTACGCGTCGGTGGCTTCCTCGGCCAGCTGGTGTGCACCGCGGTGTACGGCCGAATTGCGCTCGATGAGGAATTCACGTTCGGCGTCGAGCACGGCGAGAGGACGTTGCGAGGTCGCGCCCGAGTCCAGGTACACCAACGGCTTCCCGTCCCGAACCGTGCGGCTCAGGATAGGGAAGTCGGCCCGGATCCGGGCGACATCGAGGGTGCGGACCGTGGCGGTCATATCAGGCTCCAGCGGTAGCGGACTGGGGGACGGCAGTCGGCGAAGCCAACGGGGTGGGTGAGACTTGCGTAAAGCGGACGTACCCGTTGGCATCGAGTTCCTCGGCCAGCTCGGCGCCGCCCTCGGCGACGATGCGGCCGCCGACGAAGACGTGCACGAATTCGGGCTGGATGTAGCGCAGGATGCGGGTGTAGTGCGTGATCAGCAGGATGCCGCCGTTCTCGCGCTCCTTGTAGCGGTTGACGCCCTCGGAGACGATGCGCAGCGCGTCGACGTCCAGGCCGGAGTCGGTCTCGTCCAGGATGGCGATCTTCGGCTTGAGCAGACCCAGCTGCAGGATCTCGTGGCGCTTCTTCTCACCGCCGGAGAAACCCTCGTTCACGCTGCGCTCGGCGAAGGCGGCGTCGATTTCCAGCTCGCTCATCGACTCCTTCACCTCCTTGACCCAGGTGCGCAGCTTGGGGGCCTCGCCGCGGACCGCGGTGGCGGCGGTGCGCAGGAAGTTCGACATCGAGACACCGGGGACCTCGACCGGGTACTGCATGGCGAGGAACAGACCCGCGCGCGCCCGCTCATCAACCGACATCCCGAGCACGTCCTCGCCGTCGAGGGTGATCGAACCGGAGGTCACCGTGTACTTCGGGTGCCCGGCGATCGCGTACGACAACGTCGACTTGCCGGAGCCGTTCGGGCCCATGATCGCGTGCGTCTCACCGGATTTGATGGTGAGGTTCACGCCCTTGAGGATCTTGATGGGCTCACCGGACTCGTCCGGGTTGGCGACCTCGACGTGCAGGTCCTTGATTTCCAGGGTGGTCATCGAATTCGGATTCCTTTGCGGGATAAGGGGTTCTGGGTCAGGCGCCGATGGCGGCGAGTTCGGCCTCGATGGCCGACTCGAGCCGCTCCCGGACCTCGGGTACCGCGATCTTCTGGATGATTTCGTGGAAGAAACCGCGCACCACCAGCCGACGGGCGGCGTCCTCCGGAATACCGCGAGCACGCAGGTAGAACAGCTGCTCGTCGTCGAAACGGCCGGTGGCACTCGCGTGGCCTGCGCCGACGATCTCACCGGTCTCGATCTCCAGGTTCGGCACCGAATCGGCGCGCGCGCCGTCGGTGAGTACCAGGTTGCGGTTCACCTCGAAGGTGTCGGTGCCCTCGGCGGCGGCGCGGATGAGCACGTCACCGACCCACACCGTGCGGGCATCGCCCTTGGGCGAATGCGGATCACCTTGCAGCGCACCCTTGTACAGCACATTCGACTTGCAGTGCGGCACCGCGTGGTCGACAAGCAGACGCTGCTCGAAGTGCTGACCGGCGTCGGCGAAGTAGAGGCCGAGCAGTTCGGCGTCGCCGCCGGGACCCGCGTAGCGGACATTGCCGGTGAGGCGCACCAGATCACCACCAAGGGTGACCGAGGTGTGCCGCAGGGTGGCATCGCGCCCGAGCACGGCATGGTGCGCGGTGGCGTGCACGGCGTCGTCGGCCCAGTCCTGGATCGCGACGACGGTCAGTTTGGCGCTGTCACCGAGTACGAATTCGATGTTCTCGGCGTATGTTCCGCTACCGCGCTGGTCGATGACCACCGTGGCGACGGCAAAGTTGCCGAGCCGGATCTGCAGGTGGCCATAAGTGGTCTTACCCTCGCCGGGACCGTCGACGGTAACGGTAACCGGTTCGGCGACTTCGGTTTCCGAACCGACCGTGATCACGGTCGCCTGATCGAAACCCGAGTACGCCTGGGCCGCAACACGATCCGACGGCACTCCGGCCTCGCCGAGGCGAGAGTCGGTGCGCGCCACCGTTTCCACGGTCACACCGGTGACCGGCGCGACCCCGACAGTGACTTGGCCGTCGCGCACGGCGGTACCGTCTTGCAGACCACGCAGGCGACGCATCGGGGTGAACCGCCAGGCCTCATCCTTCGCCGAGGGCACTTCGAAGGCGTTCACATCGAAGGAGGTGAACACCTCCCCCTTATTGCTCGGCGCATGCGTCGCGTCGGTAATGCGAGCCTCGGCGGCTTCGGCAACGTTGTCCAGGGCTGCCATCAGCCGACGGCTCCTTCCATCTGCAGTTCGATCAGGCGGTTCAGCTCGAGCGCATACTCCATCGGGAGTTCCTTGGCGATCGGCTCGACGAAGCCGCGCACCACCATCGCCATCGCCTCGTCCTCGGTCAGGCCGCGGCTCATCAGGTAGAACAGCTGGTCCTCGGACACCTTCGAGACCGTGGCCTCATGGCCCATGGTCACGTCGTCCTCGCGGATGTCGACGTAGGGGTAGGTGTCGGAGCGGCTGATCGTATCGACGAGCAGCGCATCACATTTCACGGTCGACTTGGAACCGTGCGCGCCCTTGTTGACCTGGACCAGACCGCGGTAGGAGGCCCGGCCGCCACCGCGCGCCACCGACTTGCTGATGATGGTCGAGGAGGTGTGCGGCGCCAGGTGCAGCATCTTCGCCCCGGTGTCCTGGTGCTGACCCGCACCCGCGAACGCGACCGAGAGCACCTCGCCGCGCGCGTATTCGCCGGTCATCCACACGGCCGGGTACTTCATGGTGACCTTGGAGCCGATATTGCCGTCGACCCATTCCATCACCGCGCCCGCCTCGGCCTTGGCCCGCTTGGTGACCAGGTTGTAGACGTTGTTCGACCAGTTCTGGATGGTGGTGTAGCGGCAGCGTCCGCCCTTCTTCACGATGATCTCGACCACCGCGGAGTGCAGCGAATCGGACTTGTAGATCGGCGCGGTGCAGCCCTCGACGTAGTGCACGTAGGCACCCTCGTCGACGATGATCAGGGTCCGCTCGAACTGGCCCATATTCTCGGTGTTGATCCGGAAGTAGGCCTGTAGCGGAATGTCGACGTGCACGCCCGGCGGCACGTAGATGAACGAACCACCCGACCATACGGCGGTATTCAGTGCGGAGAACTTGTTGTCACCGGCCGGGATCACGGTGCCGAAGTACTGCTCGAAGATCTCCGGGTGCTCGCGCAGACCGGTGTCGGTGTCCAGGAAGATGACGCCCTGGGCCTCCAGATCCTCGCGGATCTGGTGGTAGACGACCTCGGATTCGTACTGCGCGGCGACACCGGCGACCAAGCGCTGCTTCTCCGCCTCCGGGATGCCGAGCTTGTCGTAGGTGTTCTTGATGTCCTCGGGCAGGTCTTCCCAGCTCTCGGCCTGCTTCTCGGTCGAGCGCACGAAGTACTTGATGTTGTCGAAGTCGATGCCGTCGAGGTTGGAGCCCCACTTCGGCATCGGCTTGCGATCGAAGATGCGCAGCGCCTTGAGCCGGTGCTCGAGCATCCACTCGGTCTCGTTCTTCTTGGCCGAGATGTCGCGGACGACAGCCTCGGACAGGCCTCGTTGCGCACTGGCACCGGCCACATCCGAATCGGCCCAGCCGTAACCGTATTTGCCCAGGGAAGCAATGGTTTCTTCCTGAGTGAGCGGTTGCACCTGGTCGGTGGTCGTCGTCATTCGGCACTCCTTCCGGAGTCGTTCGTACGTACCGCTGCGGGCTGTGCAGCGGTTTTAGGGGAAGCGTTATCGGTGATAGGGAGAACGAACAGCGGCACATGGGTAGTGCACGCGCAGTCGCCGTTGGCGATCGTCGCAAGTCGCTGCACGTGGGTTCCGAGCAGGTCCCGGAAAGCCTCGAGTTCGGCCTCGCACAACTGCGGGAATTCCTCGGCGACGTGGGCCACCGGGCAGTGGTGCTGGCAGATCTGCACGCCCGCCCCGACCTTGCGGGTGGACGCGGCGAATCCGGCGTCGGTGAAGGCCTCGGCGATCTCGTCCGCCTTGGCGGTGGTGGTCTCGGGGGTGTGTTCGGCGACCGGTTCGATGCCCTCGACGATGGTCCGCGCCCGCTTGCGTGCGAAATCGGCAATGGCCTGCTCACCGCCGACCTCACCCAGCTGGCGAATGGCCGCACCGGCCAGATCGTCGTAGGCGTGGCCGAGCCGTCCCCGGCCGACGGCCGTCAGCTGATATTGCTTGGCGGGGCGGCCGCGACCCTTCTGCTGCCACGGCGCCGAGCGGCTGGCCCGCGCCTGACCGGATTCGATCAGCGCGTCCAGGTGCCGACGGACGCCGGCAGGCGTCAGGCCGAGCTTGCTGCCGATCGCGGTCGCGGTGATCGGGCCCTCTTCGAGCAGCAGCTGAACTACGGCGGCGCGAGTATGTCCTTCACCGCCCGTGACCAGGGGCGCGGGCGCAGCAGCGGACCCGGCACCGGTACGGCGACCGGCCCCTCGATCCTCGTCGTGCGGCAAACCCACGGTTTTCACAACACCAGTGTGACGGAATTCGTTCCCGGAATCTAATAAGGGTGCCCTGAGTTGAACGGGCCGATGACCTGCACGGGAGCGCTTGTCCGGCGGCATTCGGATGCGACACGTTCGTTACCTGCAGGTCTCGTGCGACCACCGGCCCGAGCACGCGGCGAAATTACGAGTGCGATTTAGGCCACACGTCGATGCCCGAAATCCGTCAGCGCACCATGATCAGCTTCATCGACACCTGACAGTGGGCCCGGTTCGAACTTCCGCGGCCGCGCCTGTGCCTGGTCCGAACGTGCCCCGCGGTCGGTTCCGCGGGGCACCGGACACGCCGGTGGTATCGGCTACGCTGGCCGCGTGATGTCAGGCGAACACGGCGAACCAGGTGTCGAACGCAGCCGGTCGACCACCCTGATTCGCCTGCGTCGGACCGCGCCCATCAGCACCGCCGTCGCGCTGGGGCGTCGGATCATCGGTCTGGATGTCGCGCCCGACCACACCGTCGGCGACACCCTGCACATCAACGAACCCGAAGCCGCCGAACTCAACCCGCAAGAGACCGCACAACTGCGTCGCGTCCGTCTATTGGGCGCGACGGGTGCGGTGATGATGGCCATCGGGGCGCTCGGGCTCGGCGCCCAGCCCACGCTGCAGAATCCGACCTACGGCAAGGCGATTCTCGGGCTGCCCGCGCGGGTGCACAATTCGGGACTGGCGACGACCATGGTCGGCACGGTCATCGTCATGCTGGCCTGGCTGCTGCTCGGCCGATTCGCACTCGGCTTGCAGTCCAACCGCATTCGCCGCATCAGCCGATCACAACTCGACCGCACGCTGCTGCTGTGGATCATTCCGCTGTCGGTCGCACCGCCGATGTTCAGTCAGGATGTGTATTCCTATCTGGCGCAGGGTGAGATCGCGGCCAGCGGACTCGATCCCTACGACGTCGGCCCGGTTCAGGGACTCGGCCAGGACCATATTCTGACGCGCAGCGTCCCCAATATCTGGCAGAATTCGCCCGCGCCATACGGGCCCCTCTCGATTTGGCTGGGCAAGGGCATCGCCGAAATCGTCGGCGACAATATGCTCGCCGGAGTGCTGCTGCACCGGATGCTGGCGTTGCTCGGCGTGGCCTGCATCGTTTGGGCGCTGCCGCGACTGGCACAGCGCTGCCGAGTATCGCCGGTGGCCGCATTGTGGCTCGGCGCCGTGAACCCATTGGTGATATTCCACCTGGTATCCGGCGTGCACAACGAGGCCATGATGCTCGGCCTGATGCTGGTCGGGTTGGAATACTGTCTGGCGGCCCTCAGCAATATCGGACCGATGCGCGGCCACGCACTCGTGCTGCTCTTATCGGGCACCACACTGATAGCGCTGTCCGCCATGGTCAAGATTCCCTCGATGCTGGCACTGGCGTTCGTGTGGATGGCATTGAGCCGAAAATGGGGCGGCGATTGGCGTGCGGTGCTCAGATCCGCGCTATTCCTCGGTTGCGTCACCGGTACGGTCATGCTCGCGGTATGCCTGGGCAGCGGTCTCGGTTTCGGCTGGATAGACACCCTGACCATGGCCAACTCGGTGCGCAGCTGGATGTCGCTGCCCACCGCGCTCGGGGTAGTCACCGGATTCGGCGGCGTTCTACTGGGATTGGGCGACCACACCACCGCCCTGCTGAGCATCACCCGGCCGATCGCGGCGGTCGCGGCTTCGCTGATCGTGGTGCGACTGATGGTAGCCACCTGGCGCGGGCGACTGCATCCGGTCGGTGCGCTCGGCGTCGCGTTCGGCGCGGTCGTCCTGCTGTTCCCGGTGGTGCAGCCTTGGTATCTGCTCTGGGGCATCGTCCCGCTGGCGGCGTGGGCCAGCCGACCCGCCTTCCGGGTCCCGGCCACGATCGCCTCGGCGGCGATCAGCGTCATGCTCATGCCCTCCGGCAGCGAAATCCAGCCTTTCGTCCTTATCTATGCGGCCTGCATCACCATCCTCACCTGCACGCTGATGATCCTGGCCACCCGCAAGTCGCTGCCGTGGCGGCTGCACCACGCCGGTGCCGACACCGCGTCCGCCGCGGCCGGTCCTTCCGGACCGCAGAGTTGACGAGGCAGGGGTGTCGTCCGGGTCACATCTGTCGACGGCTTACCGTGTGACACCGTGAGGGAGCGCAGCGAGCGAACAATGGGCACAGCACCCTTGGACGCGACGGAGCCGAGCACCGAGGCGCGATGGTGACCGCAGCCTCGGAACCCGCCGTCTGTATCGACGGCGTCATCAAGCATTACGGCGAAACCACCGCCGTCGCCGGGATCAGTTTCGCGGTCGAACGGGCACAGGTGCTTGCCCTGCTCGGCCCGAACGGCGCGGGCAAGACCACGACGGTCGAAATGTGCGAGGGGTTCAAAACTCCGGATGCCGGTTCGGTCCGGGTGCTCGGACTCGATCCGATCGCCGACTCCGATCAGCTGCGGCCGCGCATCGGCGTCATGCTGCAGGGCGGTGGCGCGTACCCGGGTGCGCGCGCGGGCGAGATGCTCGATCTGGTCGCCGCCTACTCGGCTGATCCGCTCGATCCCGAGTGGTTGCTGAAAACCCTTGGCCTGCAAGATACCCGGCGCACACCGTACCGACGGCTGTCCGGCGGCCAGCAGCAGCGGCTCGCCCTGGCCTGCGCGCTGGTCGGGAAGCCGGAGATCGTCTTCCTCGACGAACCGACCGCGGGCCTGGACGCGCAGGCCCGGCTCATCGTGTGGGAGCTGATCGACGCGCTGCGCCGTGACGGAGTCACCGTGCTGCTCACCACGCACATGATGGACGAAGCCGAGCAACTGGCCGACCAACTGGTCATCATCGATCACGGACAGATCGTCGCCTCTGGAACACCCGCCGAGGTCACCGCACACGGCGCGGCCGGGCAGCTGCGCTTCACCGCCCCGCCGAAACTCGATCTGCGCCTGTTGAAAACCGCTCTGCCGGAAGGCTTCTCGCCGCGCGAGACGATGCCGGGACAGTATCTGGTCGAGGGTGAGATCGATCCGCAGGTACTTGCGACGGTGACCGCGTGGTGTGCGCAGCAGAATGTGCTGGCCACCGATATCCGGATCGATCAGCGTCGCCTCGAGGACGTCTTCCTGGAACTCACCGGACGGGACCTACGCGGATGAATCAGCCAGATCTCGCCGGGAACCGCTTCGCGCCGGGCACTTTCACGCCCGATCCGCGCCCGAGCGGCCGCCTCGCCATGATGACCGCGCAGACCCGGCTCGAGCTGATCCTGTTGCTGCGCAACGGCGAACAGCTGCTGCTCACCATGTTCATTCCGATCACGCTGCTGGTCGGGCTCAGTCTGTTGCCGTTCGGGGACCTCGGCGCGGACCGGGTCGACAAGATCGTGCCCGCGGTCATGATGGTCGCGGTCATGTCGACCGCCTTCACCGGACAGGCCATCGCGGTCGGATTCGACCGCCGTTACGGTGCGCTCAAGCGCCTCGGCGCGACCCCGCTCCCCCGCTGGGGCATTGTGGCGGGCAAGAGCGCCGCGGTGCTGATCGTGGTGGTGATGCAGGCAATTCTGTTGGGAGCCATCGGATTCGCGCTCGGCTGGCGACCGGAACTCGCCGGGCTCGCGCTCGGCGCGCTGGTGATCGCGCTCGGCACAGCCACTTTCGCGGCAATGGGTCTGCTGCTCGGCGGCACGCTCAAAGCGGAGATCGTGCTGGCGCTGGCGAATATCCTGTGGTTCGTCATGCTCGGCATCGCGAGCATCGTGTTCGCATCCGACGACCTGCCTTCGGCGGTGAATGTGCTCGTACGGTTGGTGCCGTCCGGAGCGCTGGCCGTCACGCTGGAAGACGCGATGCGCACCAGCATCGACTGGTTCGGCATCGCCGTGCTCGCCGCTTGGGGCGGCGTCTCCGGCTTCCTCGCCACCCGCTTCTTCCGCTTCGACTAGCCGGAGCAACGACGGAATGTAGTAGACCGGGTGCGGGTGGCTGAAGTGGCCCGGCTACGATCGTTGGGTGCTGTATCGCGCATTCCTGCGACTCGTCGATCTGCTCCCGCTGCCCTCGTTGCGGGTGCAGCGACTGATCGCCATCGCGGTCATCGTCTCCCAGGCGGGTATCGCCGTCACCGGTGCGATCGTGCGGGTCACGGCGTCCGGACTCGGGTGCCCGACCTGGCCGCAGTGCTTCCCGGGCAGCTTCACCCCGACCGGTGTGGCCGAGGTTCCGGTGCTGCATCAGACCGTCGAATTCAGCAATCGCATGCTGACCTTCGCGGTGACATTGTGCGCGGCGCTCATCGTGCTCGCCGTCACCCGGGCCCGTCGCCGCCGCGAGGTGCTGGTGTACGCATGGTTGATGCCGGGCGGCACGGTGCTGCAGGCGGTCATCGGCGGTATCACCGTGCGCACCGGTCTGCTGTGGTGGACGGTGTCGGTGCATCTGCTGGCGTCGATGCTGATGGTGTGGGTCGCGGTGGTCATGTTCGCGAAGGTCAGCGAACCCGATGACGGCATCGAAGTGATCCAGGCGCCCGCGCCGCTGCGCTGGCTCACCGGGCTGAGCGGAGTCGCGCTCGCCGGGGTCCTGATCGCGGGCACGCTGGTCACCGGCGCCGGACCGCATGCGGGCGACAAGAGCATCGAGCGACCGGTCGAACGCCTGCAGGTCGAGATCGTCACCCTGGTGCATCTGCACTCGCAACTGCTCGTCGGCTATCTCGCACTGCTCATCGGGTTGGCCTTCGGCCTCTTCGCCGTCGGCATCACCCCCGCCGTCCGCACCCGACTGTTCGTCCTGCTCGGCCTGGTCTGCGCCCAGTCTCTAGTAGGCGTCGTCCAGTACTTCACCGACGTGCCCGCCGCCCTGGTCGCCACCCACGTCGGCGGCGCCGCGGCCTGCACCGCCGCCACCGCCGCCCTCTGGGCCTCCCTGCGCACCCGCGAACGCGTCACGGCGTCGATTTCCAACTCCGCCGAACAGTTGGCATAGCGCACACTGTTCCGATGCGCCCATCAGCATCGAGTACCGAAGCGCCACAACCGTTCCCGGATATCGAGCCGTATGAGGCCGGACTCCTCGACGTCGGCGACGCAAACATTCGGCGGTGCTGATCCTCGATCTTTCCGGACCCCTCTACACCGCTTGGCAATTGGCGCGGGCCTGGCCCAGTGCGGAACTTCGCGTCATCGAGGATTCCGGCCATACCGGCAGCCTGGCCATGCGCGGCGCGATACTCGAGGCGTTGGCGCGCTTCGGCGGCAGCGGCCATGGGGATTGGTCCGATGATCGGATGCAATTCGGCGGTGAGCACGGCTAACCTGGCAGGCATGCCGGTCACTGTCCTTGTGCCAGACGAATATGGAGTCGGGGTATTGGCCCGGCTCGATGGGATTCGCCCAGTGCGGTATTCGCCCGGCGAACCGCTGCCCGCGGGGGCGGAGTTGGCGGAGGTGCTGGTTCCGGCGTTTCTGGCTCGGCCCGATTCGATCGATATGGCCGGATTGCCGAAGTTGCGGTTGGTGCAGATGCTGACGGCCGGAGCCGAAGGGTGGATCGGTCGGCTGCCGGATGGGGTGCTGCTGTCGAATGCGCGGGGTGCGCACGGCGGCAGTTCCGCGGAGTGGGTGGTCGCGGCGCTGCTCACGATTTATCGCGAGCTGACGGAGTTCGCCGATTTGCGGCGCGAGCAGCGCTGGCATCAGCATCGGACGGATACGTTGGCGGGCAAGCGGATCCTCGGCATCGGCGCGGGTGATCTCGGTATCGAATTGCGCCGCAGGGTCGAGGCTTTCGACGCGACCATGACGCTGATCGGCACGACCGCCCGCGACGGTGTGCACGGTGTCGACGAATTGCCGCGGCTGCTGAGCGAATTCGATGCCGTCGTGCTGATGGTTCCGGTGACCGATCAGACCATCGGCATGGTCGATGCCGAATTCCTGGCCGAGATGGCCGACGGCGCGGTACTGGTGAATGTCGCGCGCGGACCGATCGTACGGACCGAAGCGCTACTGGCCGAACTGGTTTCGGGGCGATTGCGCGCAGCCCTGGATGTCACCGACCCGGAGCCCCTTCCACCCGAGCATCCGCTCTGGACAGCGCCCGGTCTGTTGCTTACACCCCATGTCGCGGGAAGTAGCCGAGGCAGTCTCGAACGCGCCTACGCCGTTGTCGCCGCGGAGATCGCCCGATTCGCGGCTGGTGATTTACCGAAAAACCTTGTGCGCGGGAATTATTGAGTCGCTCACGGATGAACGACGGCTACCCGGGCCGCGGCCGAGTGACACGCGCGAGTGTTCGGATCAAAGCATCCGATGCCAGTTGCCCGCGTTCGATGCGCAACCCCGCGTAGCACGGATCGCCGTTCTCGACGAGCCCGACGATCGTCGGTTCATCCAATTGCTCCGCCGCGAACGCATATATCTGCTCCAACTTCGGCACGATCAGACCGTAGTCGAGGGCTCGCGCCACGCGTCCCTCGAGCGCGAGCACCGCATCGACAGACATATTCACCAGCGGATACACCTCGGGAAAAACATTCCGCAGGTCGAGGAACAGGCGAACCGAGCTGCGGCGCGGATCGGCCGACCAGCTGCCGAGAGCCCCGAACCGGCCCAGCGCCAGCGTCGGCCGCGCCACCAGGACGTGGGTGAACAGCACCCGCATGAGCGTCACATTGATCATCAACCGCTCGGCGGGCAATTCGGCCGCGGCCAACTCCTGATGTTCCAGATAACCGGCGACGATGCTGCGATTATGCGCCCGGTACCACGCCGCGGGCGAAGGGGCGATGAGGAATTCGAGCCACAGCCGGGCACCGGGCGTCGACGCGTCGCGGGCATCGGCGTGGTGCAGCAGTGCGGCCTCCAGTTTGTCGTGCAGTAAGCGGTTGTTGATGGCCCGCCACCACGGGCTGCCGGTATCGGCGTGCAGCACGCCGCGAGCGAGTTCCCATTGCAGAAAAGCGATTTCGGCCCGACGGTAGGCGCGGAGTTCCGGCGGATAGAAGCTCTCGGCGAGCGCGACGCGGTGCTGCGCGTCGGCATGCGCGGCGCCGACCCGCCGAGCCGCCAACTCGCTCGCCTTATCCGCGTTCATCGCCCCCTACTTTACGATCCCGGCGCCGTCCACACCCGGAACCGGAGACCCATCAATATTGCGATGTCTCTTATTGGCGATCCTATTGGTGCTTCGATGAACGGGTGCCTAACGTCGACATCGCGACGAACCGACACGTCGCACGCGTCAGCGCGGCAACCCTAATCCCCGATCAGGAGGCACACGATGTCGAAGGTTCTTTTCGTCATGACCGGCGTCGACTACTGGACGCTCGCCGACGGCACGAAACATCCGACCGGCTACTGGGCCGAAGAGGTCGTCGCTCCGTACAAGGCCATCAAGGCGGCGGGTCACGAGATTGTGGTGACCACTCCCGGCGGCGTCGTACCGACGGTCGACCAGGGTAGTCTCGCGCCCGAGGTCAACGGCGGCGCGGACGGTGCCGCGGAGATCGCCGAGACCCTGGCCGATGCGGCAGAACTGCGCAGCCCGATCCGGCTCGAGGATGTCGACCTGGCCGACTACGACGCCGTCTACTACCCCGGCGGACACGGCCCGATGGAAGATCTGTCGGTGAATGCCGACTCCGGCGCCCTGCTCAATGCCGCGCTGGCCTCGGGCAAACCGCTCGGCGTCGTCTGCCACGCGCCCGCAGCGCTGCTCGCGACCGCCATCGGCGGCGATTCCCCGTTCGTCGGCTACCAGGTCACCGGATTCACCAATGCCGAAGAGGCACAAGCCGGATTCGCCGATAAGGCCAAGTGGCTGCTGCAGGATCGGCTGGTCGAGCTCGGCGTCGATTTCCGCGAGGGCGAGCCGTGGGCACCGCATATCGAGATCGATCGCAATCTCTACACCGGCCAGAATCCCGCATCGTCGGCACCGCTGGCCGCGGAGATCGTCAAAGCGCTGGGCTGAGATACCGATGGCCGCCGACCGGACCACCGAGGTGCTGGACGCCATACCGCGCTGCCTGACCCGCACCGTCGAGGGCGCGCGACCAGAAGGCATAAGGGAAACGTAAAGATCGCTTGCGCCAAGGGCTCTCGGTGGCCGCGAGGTCTAGCGTGGAGTGGTCGAACCGCGGCAGGGAGGTGTCGGTGGCGACAGACGTGATCGGCAAGATCGCCCGCGTCACCGCGACGATCAAGCCGGACCATCTCGGCGAAGTTCTGATCGAGGTGCGGGCGGGCACCGAGCGATTTCTCGCGCGCCCTGCCGACGGGACGACAACCATTCCGAGGCATACCCAGGTGCTCGTGGTCGGGAGCCTGGGTGGGCGCACGGTTGAAGTCACTCCCTTGAAATGAAGGTTCATCATGGACGTCCTGATACTGGTCGTCGTCGGCATCGCCGTTGTTGTGCTGTTCCTGGCCGCCGTGCTGTTCCGGCTGTCCTGGCGGGTCGCCGAACCCGATGAGGCACTGATCATCTCCGGATTCCGCGCGGGCGAAGGACAGTCCTTCGGCGAGAGCATGGGCTTCCGGATCGTCACCGGACGCGGCAGTCTGGTGGCACCTGGACTGACCAAGGTGCGCCGAATCTCATTGGAGGCACACGAAAGCCAGATAACCGTCCCCTGTGTGAGTCAGCAGAAGATCAGTCTGCAGCTGGCGGGTGTGGTGGTCTACAAGGTCGGTGACGACTACCGGTCCATCGCGAATGCGGCCCGCCGGTTCCTGGACCGCCCGGCCGAGGAGCTGGAAACCAAGGTGCAGAATGTCTTCGTCGGCCATCTGCGGGCGATCGCGGGTTCGATGACCGTCGAGGATATGATCAGCGACCAGGACAAATTCTCCGAGCAGGTCCGCGACCGGTGCTCGCAGGAGATGGAGTCCTTCGGCCTCGTGATCGACAGCTTCCAGATCCAGTCCATTGCCAGCGGCTCGAATTACATTGCCAATCTCGCGATTCCGCATCAGGCCGCGGTAGAGCAGCAGGCCCGCATCGCCCGCGCCAATGCCGAGCGCGAGGCCATCGAACAGGAACAGGCAGCACAGGCCCAGATCGCACTCGCGGTGCGTGACACCCAGATCAAGAAGGCCGGTTACCAGGCCGAGGTGGACAGCGCGAGTCAGGAAGCCGCCCAGCAGGGCCCGCTCGCCGATGCCAAGGCCCGCCAGGCGGTCGTCGAAATGGCAACGCGCGTCGCACAACTCGAAGCACAGCAGAAGGAACAGCAGCTGCAGGTGGAGATCCGCAAGCCAGCGGATGCCGAGGCCTATCGCCAGACCACCCTGGCCGCCGCGGGCCGCGACGCGCGAATCAGCCAAGCCGAGGCCGACGCCCAGGAGACCCGATTGCGCGCGGAAGCCGCTGCGGCACAGACGAAAATGCAGGCACTCGCCGAGGCCGAGGCGATCAAACTGCGGGCCGCCGCCGAGGCCGAGGCCACCCGGCTCACCGGTCAGGCCGAGGCAGACGCCATCAAGGCCAGGGGTCTGGCCGAGGCAGACGCCGTGCGCGCGCATATGGCCGCCGAAGCCGCGGGCATCCAGCAGCGCGCCGAGGCGATGAGCCAGAACCAGGAGGCCGTCATCGCACAGCAGATCGCCGAGAAGCTCCCGCAGATCGTCGCCGCGGCGGCGGCACCGTTCGAGCACGTCGATCAGTTCACGGTGTTGAACGGCGCACAGGGTGTCACCTCGGCATTGGCCGAGATCATTCAGCAGGCGGGTGCGCTCACCTCGATCGCGCGCGAATCCCTGCTGCCCGCAATGAATCTCAGTTCGAACGGGCACCAGAACGGCGAGGTCGAACTCCCGAAGTAGACCGCGAGTCGGCGGCGATCCGCGAACGATTCGCCGCCGACGCCCGAAGTACCCTTCGGTAAGGGCCATTGGTCCCTTGTTCGACATTCGGTGTCTCTGCGACCGTGATACGTCCGATCATCGGTAAGCGGAAAGCGAACTCGCGTGACATCGCTGTTGTGGATCGCGCTGCCCTATGGCGCGTTCGTGTCGTTCGTGCTCGGTCATGTGTGGCGCTACCGGCGCGACGGTTTCCGCAGCTATACCCGTTATCCGGAGATGGACCGCAGCCAGCGGTTCGGATCGACGGCATTTCGGTCCGGGGTGTGCGTCATAGTCCTCACCCGCCTGATCAATGTGATCACCGCCGAACCGCACGCCCGCCCCTCCGGTGCGCTGCACGTAGTCACCACGATCGTGCAGATCGGCGGCGTCGCCGCTGCCACGATCGGGGCGGTATTGCTGTTCCTACCGGATCTGATAGTCGGTCCGTCGCGTCCGGTGATCACCCCGCTGGACCGCATAACCTTCCCGGCCCTGACGGCCGCTCTGCTTTCCGGGGTGATCATCGAATACGATCCGACCACGGTGGCGCGCGAATATCGAACCGGCGAAACGCTTTTCGCGTGGTTCCGCTCGCTGGTCACCATCGATCCGTATCCCGAGGCCATGCAGCATGCACCGCTCATCTACCAGGCGCGCGGTCTGATCCTGCTGCTGGTCCTCGGCATCTGGCCATTTACCCGGCTCGCGGGTATCTTCGCGGGCCCGGTCGTTCGGCGGATCCTGCGCGCCGTCCCACGCGAGACTCGCGAATCGGACCGCGCGACCACGGGAGGCTGAACGGCTCAGTTCTCGTTGCGCGCCTTGGGGAAACGGGTCTGCCGAGCGACCCAACCGGCCATCTTGGCCCAGTGCCCCTTGCTCGGAGTGACCACCGAGATCAGCTCGCGATCCCATTCATCGGCTTCGGTCAGGCCGTTGATGGTCTCGACCAATTCCTTGGCGGTCGCCAGATCGTCGACCACGCGGTCACCGAGGACACCGTCGGAGCCGACCAGGGTGACGCGCACGCCCGCGCGGCCGATCGGCTGCAATACAGCGGTAGCGGAGCCGCCGTGCTCGGCGACGAATCCCTTGACCGAATCCACCAGGGAACCCGACAGCTGGACTGGGGCGGCGGCTTCAACACTCATGGCGGTTAGTTTACTGACCGGTACGTTCGGGTCCAGCCCCCGTGGGTGTAGAACGGATCTCATGCGCGCTATTCAGGTTTCCGAGCACGGTGGTCCCGAAGTCCTGAACTACGTCGAGGTACCGGATCCGCAGATCGGTCCGGATCAGCTGCTCGTCGACACCGAGGCGATCGGCATCAACTTCATCGATACCTATATCCGCACCGGCCGCTACCCGCAGGCGGTGCCCTATGTTCCCGGCGCCGAGGGCACCGGCGTGGTGGCCGAGATCGGCGCGAATGTGACCGAATTCGCAGTCGGCGACCGGGTCGCCTGGGCAGCCGCCCCCGGCAGCTATGCCAAGCGGGTCGCGGTACCGGCGGCGGTCGCGGTCAAGGTGCCGGACGGTGTCGACGCACCGGTCGCTGCCTCGGCGCTGCTGCAGGGCATGACCGCGCACTACCTGATCGAATCGATCTACAA
>NZ_BDBY01000171.1 GCF_001613225.1 Nocardia pseudovaccinii NBRC 100343 | reverse complement strand
GAGACCGTGCTGGTGCATGCGGGCGCGGGCGGCGTCGGTCTGATGCTCACGCAGCTCGCCGTCGCGCGGGGGGTGCGGGTGATCACCACCGTCTCCTCGGACGCGAAGGAAAAACTGTCCCGCGAGGCAGGCGCGAGCGAGGTGCTGCGCTACAGCGATGATCTCGCAGATCAGGTTCGTGCACGCACCGAGGGCGTCGGCGTCGCGGCCGTATACGACGGCGTCGGCGCGGCCACGTTCGAGGCCAGCCTCGCATCTCTGCGAGTGCGCGGCACGCTGGCCCTCTTCGGCGCGGCAAGCGGCCCGGTACCGCCCTTCGATCTGCAGCGCCTCAACCCGGCGGGGTCGCTGTTCGTCACCCGTCCCACGCTGGTGCACTACACCCGCGACCGTGCCGAATTGCTCTGGCGCGCAACCGATATTCTCACCGCGATCGCCGATGGAACGCTGCATGTGCGGATCGGCGCTACATATCCGCTGGCCGAGGCCGAGCAGGCGCACCGCGATCTCGAGGGCCGCAAGACCACCGGCTCGATCGTCCTGCTGCCGTAACCACCCGCCAACGGCCGTGCAACGGCGCGTCGGCACTGACCGAGGCGATCGGCACCGTGGCGCCGAGCCTGGTGCTCGACTATGTGTGGGGCGCACCAGCCGAGGCCGCCTTCGCGGCGCTCGGACGCCATGGCCTGACCGAGGACGACGCGGATATCGCATACATCCAGATCGGCGCCACGGCAGGTGCCGAAGCGGCCGTTCCGGCGGCGCTGTTGCGCAGCCGTCGCATCACGATCTCCGGAAGCGGGGCCGGGTCCGCCTCGGTGCAGTCGATCCTGGCCGCGATCCCCGAATACATGCAGTTGATCACCGATGGCCGATTGGACACCGCCGTGCAGGAGTTCCCGCTCTCGAAGATCGAAGACGCTTGGGCCACCGCGCAATTCGGCGCCGCCCGGGTAGTCGTGGTCGCGGATTGATCCACCTACGGTAACCAACCCACGCAATTCAGTACGGAGATATCGTGCACGACCGAACGCAAGTGCTCATCGCGGGTGCCGGACCCACCGGCCTCACCCTCGCCATCGACCTGGCCCGCCGCAATATCCCGGTGCGGGTCATCGACCGGGCCACCGAATTCTTCGCCGGATCGCGCGGCGACGGTATCCAGCCGCGCACGCTCGAGGTTTTCGACGACCTCGGCGTCCTGGATGCGGTCCGCCGGGCCGGATCACCCTCACCGACGATCCGCGCGTACTTCGGCGGTGAATTCGCGGGCGAACATCGGATGGCCGAACCGGTCGAGCCGACGCCCGCGGTCCCCTACCCCAACCTCTGGGTGCTCGGGCAGTCGCGGACCGAGGCGATACTGCGTGCCCGGCTCGCGGAGTTCGGCGTGCGGGTCGAACTCGCGACGGCGCTGGTCGGTTTCGAACAGGACGAGACGGGCGTCAGCGTCGAATTGACGCACGACGGTGTCGTCGAGACGTTGCGTGTCGTCTATCTGGTCGGCGCGGACGGCGGGAAGAGCACCGTCCGCAAGACGCTCGGCATTCCGTTCGAAGGCACCACCGACGATTCGATCCGGATGCTGCTGGGCGATGTCGGTGCCGAGGCGCTCGATCACCACTACGGCTACTGGTTCGCCGCGGCCGGTCGGCCGATGGAGGGAATCATGTTGTCCCCGTTGCCCGGTGGCAGCCAGTTCCAGTTCGGCGCGCCATTGGAGACCGACGCCGAGCCCACCCTCGAGGTACTGCAGGAGTTCGTCGACCGCTATGCCGGAAATCTGGACATCGTCCTGACCGATCTCACCTGGGCGACGGTGTGGCGACCGAATATCCGTCTGGCGCAACGATTCCGGGAGGGTCGGGTATTCCTCGCGGGCGACGCCGCGCATGTGCATCCGCCCACCGGCGGACAGGGCATGAACACCGGTATCCAGGATGCCTACAACCTCGGCTGGAAGCTCGCCGCCGCGGTCGCAGGCGACGAATCACTGCTGGACAGCTACGAATCAGAACGCCGCACAGTGGCCGCACGGGTGCTCGGGATCAGTACCGAACTCTTGGGCAAGCTGGTCGACGGTGCCGAGGACGCCATGCAGCGCGGCGAGGAGACGCGTCAATTGGATATCAGCTACCGAAATCCCGCCCACCATGGCGTGCTCGTCGCTGGTGATCGCGCACCCGACGCACCGATCAAAGATGCCGAGGGGCGGCCGATCCGACTGTTCGACCTGTTCCGCGGACCGCATGCGACCCTGCTGTCATTCGGCGAAACCGACGTACCGCCCGAACCCGGTGTCGAGGTGTACTCGGTGATCCGCCCCGGCGACAAGGCGACCGGACGGTATGTCGTGGATGTCGACGGTCACGCCTTCACCGCCTATGCCGCGGTCGACGGCACCGCTGTACGAGTCCGGCCCGACGGATACATCGGCTGACCTAGCCGAAGAAGCTGCCGATCGTGTCCCACCCGAGCACCGAATCCACCGCCAGACCACAGAACACCACGGCCAGATAGTTGTTGGACTGCAGGAACAGTCGCAGCGGCTTCACCGATTCACCGCGCCGCACACCGGAGTACAGCTGGTGCGCCATGAGCAGGAACCACGCTCCGGCCACCAGCGCGACGGCCGCGTAGACCACACCGGTCGCGGGGACCAGCGCGAGAGTGGTGAGCACGGTGAGCCAGGTGTAGATGACGATCTGCTTGGTGACGGCCTGCTCGGTCGCCACGACCGGCAGCATCGGCACACCGGCCGCGCGGTAATCCTCCTTGTAGCGCATGGCCAAAGCCCAGGTGTGCGGCGGCGTCCAGAAGAAGATGACACCGAACAGCGCGATCGCGGGCCAGCCGATATTTCCGGTCACCGCCGACCAGCCGACCAGCGCGGGCATACACCCGGCCGCGCCGCCCCACACCACATTCTGCGAGGTGCGGCGCTTGAGGCCGAGGGTGTACACGAAGACGTAGAACAGGATCGTCGCGACGACCAGCAGGCCGCTGAGCAGATTCGCCTGCCACCACAGCCAGGCGAAGGAACCGATGCCGAGCGTGACACCGAAGACGAAGGCGTGCGATGTCGGCACGGCCTCTCTGGCCAGCGGCCGCTTCGCGGTCCGCTTCATCACCTTGTCGATATCGGCGTCGGCGACGCAGTTGAGCGTATTGGCGCTCGCGGCGCCCATCCAACCGCCGAACAGCGTGACCAGGATCAGCCGGATGTCGACATGGCCGCGATCGGCCAGCAGCATCGTCGGAATGGTCGCGACCAGCAACAGCTCGATGACGCGCGGCTTGGTCAACGCGATATAGGCGAGGGGTCGCCGCAGTAGTCGGGACAGCAGGCCGTCGCCGGTCAACCGGTCGGCCAGCGCCGTCGCGGAGGAGCCGTGTGCACCATTGCCACCCGGCTGTTGCCCAATCCGCACTGTCTCTCCTCGCACGCTGTGCATCGCATCCGGCATGAAACCGCCGCCGCGCTCCCCTGCTCGAGCTGGTGCGAGGCGGCAACTACTACACACGATGGTAGACCCAGCCGCACAGCCTTCTTTCCATAGCCCCTCGCTCCGGCACACTGTCGGAGCGATTCGACACCCGAACTAAGCCGGGTTCCTCACATGCCGGTCATCGGGCACATCTAGGGTGGTTGGGGTAAACCCGGTTCGCATTCCACAGCTGCCGTGCGCGCACCCCTCCGCCGCCGTCGACGAAACAATGTCAGGAGAACCTCGGTCGTGTCAGTGACAGACGACATCCGCGCCCTCACTCAGCCGCATCACCCGGACGACTGGACGGATCTGGACACCAAGGCCGTCGACACCGTTCGGGTTCTAGCCGCCGATTCGGTGCAGAACGCCGGGAACGGGCACCCCGGCACCGCGATGAGCCTCGCACCGCTGGCCTACACGCTCTACCAGCGCACCATGCGCCTGGACCCGAGCGATCCGAGCTGGGTCGGCCGGGACCGCTTCGTACTGTCCTGCGGTCACTCCAGCATCACCCAGTACATCCAGCTCTACCTGGCCGGATACGGTCTGGAGCTGAACGATCTCGAGCACCTGCGCAAGTGGGGCTCGCTCACCCCGGGCCATCCCGAATTCCGCCACACCGACGGCGTCGAGATCACCACCGGCCCGCTGGGTCAGGGTCTGGCCTCCGCGGTCGGTATGGCGATGGCCGCACGGCGCGAGCGCGGTCTGTTCGACCCGGACGCCGCACCGGGCACCAGCCCGTTCGACCACTTCATCTACGTCATCGCCTCCGACGGTGATATGGAGGAGGGCGTCACCTCCGAGGCCTCCTCGCTCGCGGGCACCCAGCAACTGGGCAACCTGGTCGTGATCTACGACGACAACAAGATCTCCATCGAGGACGACACCACCATCGCCTTCACCGAGGATGTCGCCGAGCGCTACGCGGCCTACGGCTGGCACGTGCAGGTGGTCGAGGGCGGCGAGGACGTCGTCGCCATCGAGGCGGCGCTGGCCGCGGCCAAGGCGGAGACCGGTAAGCCGTCGATCATCGTGCTGCGCACCATCATCGGGTTCCCCGCGCCGAACAAGATGAACACCGGCGCCGCGCACGGCGCCGCACTCGGGGCCGACGAAGTGGCCGCCACCAAGAAGATCCTCGGCTTCGACCCGGAAAGGAACTTCCAGGTCGACGACGATGTCATCGCGCACACCCGCAAGGTCGTCGAGCGCGGCCAGCAGGCGCATGCGGCCTGGCAGCAGCAGTTCGACACGTGGGCCGCCGCGAACCCGCAGAACAAGGCGCTGTTCGATCGGCTCGCCAAGCGTGAGCTGCCCGCAGGCTGGGCCGCGAATCTGCCGACCTACGAGGCGGATCCGAAGGGTATGGCCACCCGCAAGGCGTCGGGCAAGGTGCTCGCCGCGCTGGCGCCGGTGCTGCCGGAGCTGTGGGGCGGTTCGGCCGACCTCGCCGAATCCAACAACACCACCATGCCCGACGCGCCGAGCTTCGGTCCGGAGTCGATCTCGACCGGCATGTGGAAGGCCAACCCGTACGGCCGCACCCTGCACTTCGGTGTGCGCGAGCACGCCATGGGCGCGATCCTGAACGGCATCGCCCTGCACGGACCGACCCGTCCGTACGGCGGCACGTTCCTGGTCTTCTCCGACTACATGCGCCCGGCCGTGCGCCTGGCCGCACTGATGCGGGTACCCGCGATATACGTGTGGACGCACGACTCGATCGGCCTCGGTGAAGACGGCCCGACGCATCAGCCGATCGAACATCTGGCCGCGCTGCGCGCGATTCCGGGTCTGAACGTGGTCCGCCCCGGCGACGCCAACGAGACCACCTACGCCTGGCGCACCATCCTCGAGCGCGACAGCAGCGAGCACACCTCGCACTTCTCGGTCTCCGAACCGGCCCACCAGGACGGGCCGTCCGCCCTCGCGCTGACCCGCCAGGATCTGCCGATCGTCGAGGGCACCAGCTACGAGGGCGTCAAGAAGGGTGGCTACGTACTGGCCGAGGCGTCCACCGGAACCCCGCAGGTAATCCTGATCGCGACCGGATCCGAGCTCCAACTCGCGGTCGCCGCCCGCACTACGCTGGAGGCGCAGGGCATCGGCACCCGCGTGGTCTCGATGCCATGTGTGGAGTGGTTCGACGCGCAGGACAAGGCATATCGGGACGAGGTGCTGCCACCGGCGGTCGCCGCTCGCGTGGCCGTCGAGGCCGGTATCGCGATGCCGTGGTACCGGTTCACCGGTGACTCGGGCGAGATCGTTTCGATCGAGCACTTCGGTGCCTCGGCCGATTTCAAGACCCTGTTCCGCGAGTTCGGTATCACCGCGGAAGCCGTAGTCGCTGCCGCGCAGCGCACCCTGGAAAACGTGAAGGGATAAGAGCTCATGGCACAGAACGAAAACCTCGCCGCCCTCTCCGCCGCGGGCGTCTCGGTGTGGCTCGATGATCTGTCGCGGGACCGGATCCAGTCCGGGAACCTGGCCGACCTCATCGAAACCCGCAGCGTCGTCGGCGTCACCACCAATCCGACCATCTTCCAGGGCGCCCTGAGCCAGGGCCACGCCTACGACGGCCAGGTGAAAGAACTTGCCGCCCAAGGCGCGGATGTGGATTCCGCGATCCGGACCATCACCACCGACGACGTGCGTGCGGCCTGCGATGTGCTGGCCGGGGTCTACGAGGCCAGCAACGGTGTCGACGGCCGGGTCTCCATCGAGGTCGACCCGCGCCTGGCCTTCGACGCCGAGCAGACGGTCGCGCAGGCCATCGACCTGTGGAAGACGGTGGATCGGCCCAACCTGTTCATCAAGATTCCGGCCACCGAGGCGGGCCTGCCCGCGATCACCCGGGTGATCGCGGAGGGCATCAGCGTCAACGTGACCCTGATCTTCTCGGTCAAGCGCTACCGCCAGGTGATGGGCGCCTACCTCGACGGTCTGCGCGGCGCCAAGGCCACCAGCCACGACCTGGCCAAGATCCATTCGGTCGCTTCGTTCTTCGTCTCCCGCGTGGACACCGAGATCGATAAGCGACTCGAGGCGATCGGTACACCGGAGGCGCTGGCACTGCGCGGACAGGCGGGTGTCGCCAACGCGCGCCTGGCCTACGCCGAATACCAGGATGTCTTCGACGGTGGAGCGCACACCTCGACCTACGCGCATCTGGCCGCCTCCGGTGCGAATCGGCAACGGCCGCTGTGGGCTTCGACGGGTGTGAAGAATCCGGAGTACTCGGACACGCTGTATGTCACCGAACTCGTCGCGCCGAACACGGTGAACACGCTGCCGGAGAAGACCCTCGAGGCCGTCGCCGATCACGGCGAGATCCGCGGCGACGCCATCAGCGGTACCGCTGCAGCCGCGCAGGAGGTCTTCGACAAGCTCACCGCGGTCGGCATCGACCTCGACGACGTATTCGACGTGCTCGAGCGCGAGGGTGTGGAGAAGTTCGAGAAGTCGTGGGAGGAGCTGCTTTCCGCCACGGCAGGCGAACTGGCCAAGTCCGGGGACAACTGACCCGATGGCCGGCACTCAGACGAATACCTGGAGGAACCCGCTCCGCGACGAGCGGGACAAGCGAGTCCCCCGCATCGCGGGGCCGTGCAGCATGGTGATCTTCGGCGTCACCGGCGATCTGTCCCGGAAGAAACTGATGCCGGCCATCTACGATCTGTCGAACCGGGGGCTGCTGCCCCCGGGCTTCGCGCTGGTCGGCTTCGCCCGCCGGGACTATGCGGACGAGGACTTCGCGAATGTCGTGCTCGAGGCGGTAAAAGCGCACGCACGCACACCCTTTCGGCAGGAGGTCTGGGACCACCTGGCCGAGGGCATCCGCTTCGTGCAGGGCTCCTTCGACGACGACTCCGCCTTCGCCAAACTGGCCGACGTCCTGGCAAAGCTGGACAAGGACCGCGGCACCGGCGGCAATCACGCCTTCTACCTGTCGATTCCGCCGAATATGTTCCCGGTGGTGCTCGATCAGCTCTCCGAGCACAAACTGGCCCAGCCGACGAAAACCGAGGGCGAGGGCCGCAAGCCGTGGCGCCGGGTGGTGATCGAGAAGCCGTTCGGCCACGATCTGGACAGCGCGGTCGAACTCAACGCGCTGGTCAACCGGGTGTTCCCGGAGGAGACGGTATTCCGCATCGATCACTATCTCGGCAAGGAGACGGTGCAGAACATCCTGGCGCTGCGCTTCGCCAACCAGCTCTACGAACCGATCTGGAATGCCAATTACGTCGACCATGTGCAGATCACCATGGCCGAGGACATCGGATTGGGCGGGCGCGCAGGCTATTACGATGGTATCGGCGCGGCCCGCGATGTCATCCAGAACCACCTGCTGCAGCTGCTCGCGCTGACCGCCATGGAGGAGCCGATCAGCTTCGAGCCCAAGCAGCTGCAGGCGGAGAAGATCAAGGTGCTCTCGGCGACCAAACTCGTCGAGCCCCTCGATGGAACCACCGCGCGCGGACAGTACGCCGAAGGCTGGCAGGGCGGCGAGCATGTGGTCGGACTGCTCGACGAGGAGGGTTTCGACCCGCAATCGCGCACGGAGACCTACGCGGCGATCACCCTCGAGATCGACACCCGCCGCTGGGCGGGTGTGCCGTTCTACCTGCGCACTGGAAAACGCCTGGGCCGCAGGGTGACCGAGATCGCGGTGGTGTTCAAGCGGGCCCCGCATCTGCCGTTCGACCAGACCATGACCGAGGATCTCGGGCAGAACGCAGTGGTCATCCGGGTGCAGCCCGATGAGGGCATCACCACCCGATTCGGTTCGAAGGTGCCGGGGTCGAGCATGGAAGTGCGCGACGTCAATATGGATTTCAGCTACGGCGAGGCGTTCACCGAATCCTCCCCCGAGGCCTATGAACGCCTGATCCTCGATGTGCTGCTCGGGGTGCCGTCCCTGTTCCCGGTGAACGCGGAGGTCGAATTGTCCTGGCGCATCCTGGATCCGGTGCTCGAGCACTGGGCCGCCGACGGTAAACCCGAACAGTACGAGGCGGGGACCTGGGGTCCAGCGTCGGCCGATGAGATGCTGGCCCGCACCGGGCGCGAATGGCGGCGGCCATGATCGTCGATATGCCGCAGACCACCACCGCCGAGGTCACCAAACGCCTGGTGCGCCTTCGGGAGAGCAATGGTGTGATCACCATGGGCCGGGTGCTGACCCTGGTCGTGTGTACGTTGGACAGCTCCGAGGCCGAAGACGCCATCGACGCCGCCAATGACGCCAGCCGCGAACATCCCTGCCGTGTTGTCGTTTTGGCGCGCGGGGATCGCGAGGCCGAGACCCGGTTGGATGCCCAGATCCGCGTCGGCGGTGATGCCGGAGCGGCCGAAGTGATAGTGCTGCGGCTGCAGGGGGATCTGATCAACCACGAGAGCAGCGTCGTCATCCCGTTCCTGCTGCCGGACACCCCGGTGGTGGCGTGGTGGCCGCGTGGTGCCCCGGAGTTCCCGTCCAAGGATTCGGTGGGGCGCTTGGCGACTCGCCGCATCACCGACGCCACCTTCGCCGCCGATCCGCAGGCGACGATCAAGAAGCGGCTCGGCTCCTACGCCTCGGGCGACACCGATCTGGCGTGGAGTCGCATCACCTACTGGCGGGCGCTGTTGGCGGCCGCCATGGACGAACCGCCGTTCGAGCCGGTGGATTCGGTGATCATCTCCGGACTGCGCGAAGAACCCGCGCTCGATATGCTCGCGGGCTGGTTGGCCGCCCGGCTCAACTGCCCGGTGCGTCGCCGCTCGGGTCCGTTGCGCGTGGAGGTGCATCGCCCGACAGTGTCGATCGCGATCGAACGGCCGCAGACCGGGCGCACCGCGACACTCACTCGCACCGGTGATCCGGATCAGCGAATCGCCCTGGCGCGCCGAGAAACTCGCGACTGCCTCGCCGAGGAACTGCGACGGCTGGATGCCGACGAGATCTATGCCGAGGCACTCGCCGGAATCGAGAAGGTGACCTATGAGTGAGCGCACGAACGTTCCCGCGAGCACCGTCGAAGTACACGACGACACCGATGCCTTGATCGCCGCCGCGGCCGCGCGATTCGTCGCGGTCGTCGTGGCGGCGCAGACCGAACGTGGCTCCGCATCGGTGGTGTTGACCGGCGGTGGGACCGGGATCGGACTGTTGGAATTGGTCCGTAAGACGCCCGGCGATATCGACTGGTCGCGGCTCGATGTGTTCTGGGGTGACGAACGATTCGTGCCCGCGAGCGATTCGGAGCGCAATGATCTGCAAGCGCGGCAGGCGCTGCTGGATCATGTGCCGGTCGATCCGTCGCGGGTGCATCCGGTTGCCACCTCCGACGGTGAGTATCCGGATCCGGTCGAGGCCGCAGCCGAGTATGCGGCGGCAGTGCACGCGCACCTGGCCGAGCACGGGGCCTTCGATCTGCATCTGCTCGGTATGGGTGGCGAAGGGCATGTGAATTCGCTGTTCCCGCATACCGATGCGGTGCGCGAACAGCACGAACTCGTTGTCGCGGTACCGGATTCGCCGAAGCCGCCATCGGTGCGGGTCACGCTGACGCTGCCCGCGGTGCGGCACAGTCGCCATGTTGTGCTGGTTGTCGGTGGTGCCGCCAAGGCCGAAGCCGTTGCCGCGGCGGTTGCCGGTGCGGATCCGGTGGAGATTCCCTCGGCGGGTGCCGTCGGGTCGGAATCCACTACGTGGCTGTTGGATCGGGACGCCGCCGCGGCCTTGCCGGATGCCGCGAGCTAACTCAGCAACTGCTGCGCGGTCGCGCCGAGGACCAGTTCACGCACGTTTGGTGAGCGGGTGGCGCGTTCGACGGTGATGCGTGCGATGACCGGGTCGCCATAGGGGGCATCCGAGCCGAAGAGGGTCCGCTCGGGAATTTCGGCTATGGCCAGACGGACCGCGAAAACGATACTGGCAGTGGACAGTTCCAGATACATGTTCGGGGTGTCGCGGACCAGTTCGATCGCGTCCATCCAGTGCGCGCCGCCGAGTTGGGAGACCACGAGCGGCACTCGTGGGTAGCGTCGCGCGAGGTCGGTCAGAGTGCGCAGGTCAGCGGCGGTTGTGGGTGCGGCGCCGTGCACGACGACAGGAAGTCCATCGTGGTCGGTGGCGGCGCGGAGTACCGGCTCGATCAGGGCCGCTCGGTCCGGCGGCGGGGTCAACTCACCGATGCCGCGCAGTCCGCGCCCGACTACGTCACGTTCGACGATCGCGTCGGCATCGGGCGTGTCGAGCGGCACCGAGGCGAATCCGATGAAGCGCTCCGGGTAGGCGGCGATTGCCGCATCGAGTTCGCGCCGGGCCGTTTCCCGGCCGAGGGCGCCGCCGCCAGCGAGGGCCTGCGTCAGCAGGTCCATCTCGTCGCGTAGTTTGGTGAGGTTTCCGGCTCGTTCGGGATGTGGTCGGGTCATGAACAGGATGGTCTTGTCCACGCCTGCCTCGTCCAGCAGCGCGATGTGGTCGGCGAGTGGGTCGTGGACGTGGCTGTGTGCGTCGATGATCAACATCTCTCCTTATGGAATCGAGTTGCGGGGTCGAGTGTTGATCCCTGACACCATGGGAAGGTCAAATCATGCTGATCGGTGAGCTGGCCAGCCGTACCCGCACCAGTGAGCGGCTGCTGCGGTACTACGAGCGGGTCGGGCTGCTGTCGGCCGAACGCCGCCACAATGGGTATCGCGAGTACGACGCGGATGCCGAGCAGCGAGTCGGGCAGATTCGCGCATTGCTCGCGGCGGGGCTCTCAACCCGGGTGATCGGGCAGTTGCTGCCGTGCGCTGTACACGACGGTGCGTTGCGGGCCTGTCCTGGCGTGCTGCCCGCGTTGCGGGATCGGCTGGCGGAGTTGGATCGTCGGGCCGCTGATCTCGATTCCGCTCGCGATCTGCTGCGGCGGACGATCGAGGAGACCGAGCAGTCGGGCTGAAGCTGTGCATCCTTCTGGCTGTGGCCGATAAATCCGCGATTCGACACCGGGATACTCGGAGAATTTCCTTGCGACTACCAAGGTGATCAGAATACTTTCGGAATTAGCGTCGAAATCAGGTCCCCGGAGCAGCGTTCGTCGGAGATGATCACAGCGTGACCGAACAGCGAGTCGACCTCGAGGAGCGGTTCCGTGCCGAGCTGTCGGCGCTGGAGCCGCGGCCCAGCCGTCCTGTCGAACAGCCGCTCGACGAGGTAGGGCTCACCGGAGCCCAGTGCCTGGACCTGTTCGAATCACAGGCGACCAGTAGGCATCTCGACCTGGCAGCGCGCCGGTTGGGCAGCGCCAAGCGCGGTTATTACAGCATCGGGTCGTCCGGGCATGAGGGCAATGCGGCGGTTGCGGCAGCTCTGCGCCCCACCGATCCGGCGCTGCTGCACTATCGCTCCGGGGCATTCTTCGTGCACCGAGCCAGGCAGGTGCCCGGTCTGGACCCGATCAGGGATGTACTGCTCGGCGTGGTCGCGGCGGCCACCGAACCGATATCCGGCGGCCGTCACAAGGTTTTCGGCAGCAAACCGGCCGCGGTGATCCCGCAGACCTCCACCATCGCATCACATCTGCCGCGCGCAGTCGGGCTCGCCTTCGCGATCGAGCGTGCGGCTCGGCTCGGCGTCACTTGCGAATGGCCGTCGGATTCGGTGGTGCTCTGTAGTTTCGGCGATGCGTCGGCCAATCACTCCACTGCGGCCGGTGCCATCAATGCCGCGATTCACACCGCGCACCAAGGGGTTCCGCTACCGCTGCTGTTCGTATGCGAGGACAATGGCATCGGCATCAGCGTCCCGACCCCGCCCGGCTGGATCGAACAGTCCTACGGCATCCGCCTCGGGCTGCAGTATTTCGACGCGGACGGCTGCGATCTGCTCGACGTCGCGACAACCGCGACCCAGGCGGTCGACTGGGTGCGCGAACATCGCAAGCCCGCCTTTCTCCACCTGAGCACCGTACGACTCATGGGACACGCCGGGTCCGATGTCGAATCCGCCTACCGCAGCCCCACCGATATCACCGCCGACCTGCGCCGTGACCCGGTGGTTGCAACCGGCCGCCTCCTGGTCACTTCCGGTGTCGCCACTCCGACCGAAGTCATCGCACGCTACGACGAAATCGGTGGCCGCGTCGCCGCTACGGCCGAATTGGTTTGTCGTGAACCGAAATTGACTTCTGCCGCTGCGGTGATGGCACCGCTGGCCCCGCCGCATGCGGACCTCGTGCAGGCCGATGTTCTGCGTCGAGGACACTCGGTTACACAGGGTGATTCGGTGACATTGGCGCAGGCGATCAATCAGACGCTCGCCGCGCTGCTCGACCGGGACGACGACGTCCTGGTATTCGGCGAGGATGTCGGCCGCAAGGGCGGCGTGTACGGCGTCACCAAAGGGCTGCAGAAGCAGTTCGGGGTGCGCCGCGTCTTCGATACGCTGCTCGACGAACAGAGCGTGCTCGGCACGGCTCTGGGCGCCGGGCTCGCCGGATTCGTGCCGATTCCGGAGATCCAGTATCTCGCCTACGTGCACAATGCCGCGGACCAGCTGCGCGGAGAAGCCGCCACACTGTCGTTCTTCTCCCAGGGGCAATACCGCAATCCGATGGTCGTCCGCATCGCCGGTTATGGCTATCAGAAGGGGTTCGGCGGCCACTTCCACAACGATAATTCCATTGCGGCACTGCGCGATATCCCGGGCTTGATCATCGCCTCCCCCGCTCGCGCCGATGATGCCGCCGCCATGCTCCGCACCTGCGTCTCCGCTGCTCGCGTCGACGGCCGCGTGTGCCTCTACCTCGAACCCATCGCCCTCTACCACACCCGCGACCTGCACCAACCTGGCGATAACGCCTGGCTCGCAACACCTTCCGACACCGATCACATCGCCATCGGCCGAGCCCGCAGCTACGGCGACGGCACCGACCTCACCATCGTCACCTTCGCCAATGGCGTCCCCATGAGTCTGCGTGTGGCCCAACGCCTCTCATCTCGCGGCATCCGAGCCCGCGTGCTCGACCTCCGCTGGCTCTCGCCCCTCCCCCTCGACGACCTACTTCACCACGCCCGCGCCACCGGCCGAGTCCTCATCGCCGACGAAACCCGCCACACCGGCGGCGTCTCCGAATCCCTCTGCACCGCCCTGATCGACGCCGGTTTCAACGGCCCCGTAACCCGCGTAACCAGCGAAGACTCCTTCATCCCCTTGGGCCAGGCCGCCACTACCGTCCTCCTCGACGAATCCCGAATCGAATCCGCAGCCACGAAACTCCTCACCCGCTAACCGTTCCGGACCGCGCGTCACTCGCCGACCCCTCGTATCGGCGAGTACGCGCGCCCGCTGGAACCGTTATCGCCGCAACCGCAGCACCGCTTCCAGGATTTCTCGCATCGACGGCCGAAACCTGTTGTGCGGCTCGTGGATCCAGCGCCGAAATCCGCGTCGCTCGTCAGCGGGAGACGGCAGCACAATGTAGTTCGACGCGACGCCGATGTTCCAGCGCAGCAGCGCTGGCGTCAGACTCTCCGGACACGGTCCGGACGGTCCGGTCAGAAAGGCCCACCGCCGCGACGCCGGATGCTCTATCACCGGCCCCAACGGCCCCTGCTGCTCCGCGATGACTTCCGTTGCCAGCCTCGAGGGCATCACCACCGCACTGACGGGTCCGGTCTGCACGATGATCCGTGTCTCGGTGTCGGGCATTATCACCGCGGGCAGTCCCAGATCGCGTTGGTAGTGCCGACAGCGCTGCGCGGTTGTCTCTGCGCTACTGGACATTTCGCACCATCCGACGATCGTTCGTGGCTGTCGTCATCCGACGCCCCCTCAAACCGCGACGCAGGGGACGGTCCTCGATGACACCCACTGCCTCGGCGTGACGTGATATCTTTGGTGTGGTAATGCTAGCGTGATTATCACGCTCCAGGAAGTGAATCGGATGAGTTGCGTCAGACCGATACGCTGGGGAGCCATGGGAACTCGATTACGGACCGCGCGAAAATTGTTGCTGGGACGCGAGATCGAGCATATGGTCCGCACCGCGGGTGTCAGCCAGACCGAGGCGGGCAAAATCATCGAGTCGACCCAGAGCCGAATCAACCAGCTGATCAACGGAGTCGGGGCGATCAGCGTCGGCGATCTCGAACTCCTCACGACCACACTGGGTTTCACCGATCCGGGTTATGTCGAGGCGCTCAAGGAACTGCGCCGCGACAACCACAAGCGCGGCTTCTGGACCACCGGCCATCGCCGCGCCTACGTCGAGGACCTGCGACTGCTCGTCGATCTGGAGGCGCATGCCAGTCTGTTGCGCACCGCCGAGGCGGAGATCATGCCGGGACTCGTGCAGTGTGAGTCCTACATTCGCGCACTGCACGAACCGGTCACTCCGGTCGCGGCCGACCGTGTCACCGTCGAGGAGTCGGTGCAGGCGCGGCTGGCCCGGCAACAGGTCCTGACCGAGGCGGACCCGCCGGAGTTCCGCGCGATCCTGTCCGAATCCTGTCTGCGCCGCGAATACGGCGGGCGCGAGGTGATGCTCGAACAACTCGAACATCTGTCGAGTCTGTCCAGACGGCCGAACATCCTGATCCAAGTACTCCCGTTCACCGTCACCACCCGCGGGGCGGGGATGGAGGACCGGTACACCCTGGTCCGGGTGCCGTCACCGGGCGCCGCGGGTGACCTCGAGATGGCGATCGTGGAGAGCCAGGGGGATATCCGCTACATAGATGACAAACCCGCGGTGGCCGCCCGCGAAACCGTATGGTCCCGGCTCAGTGCCGCCGCTCTCGGCGCCGCGGATTCCCGGAAGTTCATGGAGCACGTCGCACGATCGTTGCGCCGCAAGACATTCACCAGTACTTGACGAATCAGGAGCACCCGGATGTCCGCCGACTTCGAGCCCCGAGAAATTGATGCGAGCCGACCATCCGCCGCCCGCATGTACCACTACTACCTGTCCGGGGAAGCCGTCTTCGAGGTCGACAAGATCTTCGGTGAGCGACTGTTCGAAATACTTCCATTCCTCGATGTGTGGGCGCATCACAACCGCGGATTCCTGCGCCGTGCAACACGATTCATGCTGGGGCAGGGCATCCGGCAATTCCTCGATATCGGTTCCGGACTCCCCACCGTCGGCAATACGCACGAGGTCGCACGGGAATCGGCGCCGGAATCGCGCGTGGTCTATGTCGACAACGATCTGGAAGCGGTCAATCGCGCCCACGATCTCCTGCTGCACGGCGATGCCCTCGACAACACCGCCGTCATCGAGGCCGACCTGCGTTATCCCGACCTGATTCTGGACCATCCGGATACCCGACGGCTGATCGACTTCGGGCAGCCGCTGGGCCTGTTGATCGTCAGCGTCTGGCCGTTCGTGCCCGACGCCGACCAGCCGCACGAGTTGATGGCGCGATTACGCGACCGGCTCCCCTCGGGCAGCTATGCCGCGATGACCCATGTCTCCCTGGACGACGCCAGCCCGGAGATCAAGCAGCAAATGGCCGCGGCCGCCGCACTGTACGACGAGACCTCCGATCCAGTGTCCTTGCGCACCCGCGCCCAGTTCACCGCTCTCTACGACGGCCTGGACCTGGTCGAACCCGGTATCGCCTACGCACCGGACTGGCGACCGGACCAACCGGTCGACCGGGCAGACACAGCGCGGCCGTGTAATTTCGCCGCCGTTGGCTATAAGCCTTGAAGGACGAGCAACGGGTCTGCCACCCCTGCGACTCCTGCTCTACCCGTTGAAAGGAAATGCAATGACGCAGCCCACCTTCACCGTCGCCGAATTCCGGAAGGCGACCTTCAGCTCGCCCAACCAGAATTGCGTGTGCATCGCACGCAAGAACGGGTGGACTGCGGTCTGGGACGACAAGCTCGCCGACGAGCGCTACACACCCGGAATGTCGCTGCCCGACAAGGAAATTCTGGTATTCACCGACGAGCAGTTCGATGCTTTCCAGGCCGGAGTGCGGACGGGTCGCGTCGAAGACCGGTATCTGGCGATATCGCGCCGCGACGGCCGATACGTCTTCCGCGCCGCCGTTCCCCAGCCGATCGATGGCGTGGAACTACTCTTCGACGAGGATGAGTTCGATGCCTTTCGACAGGGTGTGCTGAGCAACGAATTCGATTGCACACGATTCATCGCGGCCTGAGATCTGTCCCGTGGCGCCGACCGATCCGACACGCGGTAGCCGACTTCCGACGAATCCGATTCGGCGGCGCCACCGGGGAAATACAGTGGACATACGGTGACCAGCGGCGAAAGGGCACGGCTATGACCACGATGTCCATGCTCGGCGAGGTACGACCCGAACACGATCGGGCGATCGAGGAGGGCCGGGTACTACTGCACTTTCTGCGGTCGTTCCGCATGCCCGTACTCGACGTATGGTCCGCCTGCGCCGAACACAGGCAATTGGATCGCTGGTTCGGCAAGGTCACCGGAGGCAATGGCAACCTGACCATCGAACCGTTCGACGGTCCGGTCCCCGGCCCCATCGCAATCCGTGTCGAAGACTGCCGCGCACCACATGATCTGGTGATCCATATCGATGGCGGCATCCTCGAAATGCATATGACCCAGGTGGGCGTCGTCACCAATCTCGAACTGATCCGCCGCCACATCTGCCCCGCCGACGCCTGCTCGGTCGGCCCACGCTGGCAGTACCTACTTGATCGACTCACCGCCTACCTGGACCGACGCCCCCTCCCCAGCTGGGCCGACTACCCCGAATTGACCAACGAATACCGCTGACCCGGCTATTGCGTGAGGGCCGGATTCGGGACCAGGTCGCGCAGGTGGCTCGTGATCAGAGCGTTGACCTCGTCGGTGCGTTCCAACTGCACGAGGTGACCCGCGTCCGCGATCTTGGTGACGGCGCGCAGATCGGGAACATTCGCACGCAGAGTTGCGAGCGGGTCGCGCCCGCTGAAGCCCTCCATATCCGGATCTCGGTCGCCGTAGAGGAAGTACGTCGGAACGGAGATCTCGGCGTCGGCGAATTCGGCGGTGAGTTCCCAGTTCCGATCGAGCACGCGGTACCAGTTGAGTCCGCCGGTGAAGCCGGTGCGCTCGAAATCCTGTGCCAGGGTGTCGAATTCGGCGATGGAGAGCCAGCGCCACGGCAACAGCGGGGCTTCGGGGAGAACGTCGAGGTAGCCGGTGCCCTCGGCTGGGAAACGCCAGGTGTCGAGGTAGTGGTAGTCGGCGCTGAGCGAGTAGTAGACGCGGGCCAGGAATTCCCTTGTGCGACCGCCGAGTTCGGCATCGGCCACGCCAGGCTTCTGGAAATAGTCCAGATGCAGAAAGTGACGCTGAGCAGCCTTGGCCCACAGCTGCGATGGCGCGCGCGGCGGCCGCGGGGCGAACGGATTATTGAGAACGATGACACCGCTCACCCGCTCCGGCGCGCGCAACGCCAGCTCCCACACCAGCGCGGCCCCGAAGTCCAGACCGACGAAGACCGCCTGCTCGGCACCCATCTCATCCAGCAGACCGAGCAGATCGCCGATGACAGCGCGGTTGCTGTAGTCCTCGATATCGGTAGGCACTTCCGTGCGCCCATATCCGCGCAAATCCGGGGCAACGGCCCGGTAACCCGCCGCGGCGACGGCCGCGAGCTGGCGATGCCACATGAACCAGGTATGCGGAAAGCCGTGGCAGAAGATCACCGGATGCCCCTCGCCCTGCTCGGCGACATGCATGCGAATGCCGTTGCTCGTAACGAACCGATGGATCAATTCCACTACGGCCTCCAATTGCTAGAACGTGTTCTTGTTTCACGGTAATGTCCCGGGATCGTGAACGGAATACCTCAGGTTCTAGGCGGCCGGGTCGCGGTGGTGACCGGCGCGAGCCGCGGCATCGGCAAGGGCATCGCGCTGGAGTTGGGCGCCGCGGGCGCCACCGTCTTCGTCACCGGGCGCTCGGCCGTACCAGGACGGCTGCCTGGGACCGTGCACGCTACCGCGGCCGAGATCGACCTGCTCGGCGGCATCGGGGTTCCGGTGGTCTGCGATCACCGCGACGACGATGCGGTCGAGCGACTATTCGAGCGGATCCGCAACGAGCACGGACGACTCGATGTGCTGGTGAACAACGTCTACAACGCCCCCGCTGCCGCGCGTTGGCTGGGCAAACCGTTCTGGGAGGTGCCGCCGCAGGCCTGGGATGAGACATTCGACGTCGGCCTCCGGTCACATTACGTCGCAAGCGTTTTCGCGGCTCCCCTGCTGATCGAATCGGCGGGCCTGATCGCCAATATCTCCTCCCCCGGCGCCGAGCGCTATATGCACAACGCGGTATACGGCGTCGCCAAGGCCGCGCTGGACCGGCTCACCTCGGACATGGCCGACGATCTCGCCGAGTCGGGCGTCACGGTGGTCTCGCTGTGGCCCGGAATCGTCGACACCGAACTGCTGCAAATGGTTCCACGCGATAGGGACGGCCGCCGCGTCGTCACACTGCCCGGCGAGGGCACCTACGACCTCGACAACGCAGAATCCCCCCGCTTCCCGGGCCGTGCCGTCGTCGCACTCGCCGCCGATCCGGACCGTAGCCAACGCTCCGGATCGGCTTGGCGCATAGCGGATCTCGCCGACGAGTACGGCTTCACCGACCTCGACGGCCGCATCCCGCGCAACGACTGAGATTCAGACCAGACTCAGAAAGCGCTGCACCGATCGCAACGGCGTCGGCTTGACCCGCCAGGTCAGATAGATATGCGAACGCGGCGCATCGACGATATCGACATAGACCACGCCCGGATATGGTGCCCGAGACCGCGCCAGCACCGGCACAATCCCGATACCACGTTCCGCCGCCACGAGTTCGATCCATTCGTCGAAATTCGTGCAGGTGATGACGGTACGGTTCGGATCGGGTGCATCCCATGATCCGGCATCGGTGGTGCCGGAAACGGTATTGGCCACCAGCGGAAAGTGCGCGAGATCGGCCCAGCGCAGCTCGACCGCGGTTGCCAGCGGCGAATGCACCGAAACCGCCAGCACCCGCTGCTCCGAACCTATTTCGCGGGATTCGAGATGGTGTGGCAGCCAGATATCGTTGCGGTGGATGGCGATATCGATCGAGCGGTCGTCGAGTGCCGCCATCGGATCCTCCACGCGGCGTAGCGAAATCCCGCCGCCGAGCGCCTCGTAGCGGGTGCGGATCGCGGCGAACCAGGCATCGGGCAGTAGCCAGGAGAATCCGACCTCGATCGTGGCGCGCATGCGCAGATCCGCTTGGACGGTCGCGATATCGCCGATGATGCGCCTGCTGTGTTCGAGCAGCTCGGCTCCCTCTTCGGTCAGCTCGAAGCGCCGGGACGTGCGTTCGATCAACCGGCATTCGACCAGGCGCTCCAACTGCTGGATGGTTCGGGTCAGCGCGGGCTGGCTGAGGTGCAGGCGGGCGGCGGCGCGGGTGTAGTTCGCTTCCTCGCAGAGCGCGACGTATGCCCGCAGGTGCCGCAGCTCGATATCCATGCGTCGAGCGTATACATCGTGCACAGAAAGCATTTCACAAGCTTGTCAGCGGACCATACCGTCGGATCTTGTGACCGCATCAGCTCTCCTCGACACCCCACGCCGCACCCTCGCACCGGCACTCGCCGCAGGTGCGGGCCTGGCAGGCGCCGTCGGTGTCGGGCGCTTCGCCTACACACCGATCCTGCCCGCGATGGTGGACGCGCACCGCATCGACGCCCACGATGGCGCGCTCATCGCCGCCGCCAACTATGCGGGCTATCTGGTGGGCGCGGTCCTGCTCGCGCGTCGTCCGGAGATGAACAGCCGCAATATCTTTCGCATTTCGGCCGCGGTCCTGGTGGTCAGCGAAGCGTTGGTCGTATTGCCCGGCCCGACCGTGATCCTCGCGCTGCTGCGATTGATCGCGGGGCTGGCCAGCGCGGTGATCTTCGTCGGCTGCGCGGGCGCGATCGCTCGGCTCGGTGGCCGCGCGCATGCCGCGGGCATCGCCTTCGGCGGGGTCGGGTTCGGTATCGCGCTCACCGGATTGCTCGCGCTGGCCGCGCAGCCGGTCTTGTCCTGGCAGGGCCTGTGGCTCGGCGCCGCCGGTCTGACCGCCCTACTACTGCTGCCCGCCTTCCGACTGGAATTTCACGACGAGCGCAGGGCCGAGGTAGTCCACGCGAAACGGAAAAGCACAGCTTGGCGCGCGCTGCTCATCTCCTACTCGCTCGAAGGCGTCGGCTATATCGTGATCGGCACCTTCTTGGTCGCCGCCGTCGGCGCACACAACGCGACCGTCGGCTCGGCGATGTGGGTGATCGTCGGCGCGGCCGCCGCACCGGCAATACTCTGGAGCATTGCCGCACATCGCTGGACGCCGACGACCGCCCTGGTCTTCGCACTGCTCGCGCAGTGCGCCTCGTCGGCCCTGCTCGCCTGGTCGACGACCATGTGGTCGGCGATCATCGCGGCTGCACTGTTCGGCGGGACGTTCATGGGCATCTGCATGCTCGCGATCCAGATCGGCATCGAACTGACCGACCACCGGGCTGCGGCCACCCTCACTGCGGTCTACGGCGCGGGGCAGATGCTGGGGCCGCTGGTCGTCGCACCGGTAATCGGCGACGGCTATGCGATGGCCTTCGTAATCGCGACCCTCGTGCTGGCGGCGGCGACAGCGGCAGCCGTCGTCGTCGCCGGGCAACTCAGGCGAACTTGATCTCCAGGCCGATGCCGAGGATGGCGATGAGCCAGATCAAGCCGGTGAAGATGGTGATGCGGTCGAGGTTCTTCTCGACGACGGTCGAACCCGACAGGCTGGACTGCACGCCGCCACCAAACAAGCTGGACAGACCTCCACCCTTGGCGCGGTGCAGCAGCACCAGCAGCACCAGCAGCACGCTGGTGACGATCAGGAGGATATCCAGGAACATCCGCATGCCGGACAGTCTATGGGTGCGGGTCGGTACCCGCATAATCACCCCGACTCGACGCGACCTACGGTGTGTCTACCGCAACCAGGTGCGTGGCGGTGTCCTGGCCGATCATGAACTCCGCGACGGCGCGTTCGCGCAGTTGGTCCTGAGCGGTCAGCCGCACCTGATGCTGGTGCATATGCTCCGACCAGGAGCGCACCACGAAGGCCTCGACGTAGCGATCGATCACCCCGACGTCGCGGTACAACCGCCATTCCATCGCGCCGGTGCGCTGCATGGACCGTCCGACGAACACCATCGCGGCCAGGAATTCGTCGATCTTCTCCGGCGGGACATCGTAGGTACGCAACACCAGCACCGGCCCGTCCTCGGGATCCGGTTCGACAACGAGCTGCGGTTCCGGCCAGAAGACGCTCGGACTCAGATCCACCTCCTCCGCGTTGTGGCGGATCGGCAGCCAGACCGAACTGAGCGCGGAACCTGCCAATAGCACCGTCGCCGCCAGCAGTGCGGCCACCGGCCCCACCGCACCGGCGACCAGACCCCACACCAGCGAACCGAGTGCCTGGCCGCCCATGAATACCAGCATGTACACCGACAACCCGCGCGCCCGCACCCATGCGGGCAGCAGCAATTGCATGGTCGAGTTCATCGTCGACATCGCGAGCAGCCAGGCGAATCCGGCCCCGACCAGCAGCACCAGCACCACCGGCACGCTGTGCAACATCGCCGCCCCCGCCGAGGCGATGCCGAACAGGATCGCGGCCGCGGTCAAGCGCTGCGTGGGTGTCAGCAGGGCACGGACCCGTCCCAAGCCGACGGCCCCCGTCACCGCGCCGAGCCCGAGCGCGCCGAGCAGCAGACCGTAGCCCGATGAGGACAAGCCGAGTTCGTCGCGGGCGATGACCGGAAGCAGCGCCCACAGCGCGCTCGCCGGCGCGATGAACAGAATCGAGCGCAACAGCACCCGCCGGATCGCGGGCGCGGCGCGAATGAACCGAGTGCCCGCTTGCAGCGCCGCCAGCGGACGTTCACTGGGCAGTTTCCGTTCCTTCGCCGGTCTTCGCCAGCTGAGCAGCACCGTCACGATGCCGACGAACGACATCGCGTTCAGCGCGAATACCAGCGTCGGCCCGGACACGGAGACCAGTACGCCCGCGATGGCGGGCCCGACCGCGCGCCCGATATTGATATTCATACTGCCCAACGCGGCGGCAGACGGGATCTGTTCGCGCGCAACGAGTTCCGGCTGAATCGCCTGCCAAGACGGCGCCGTCAACGCCTGCCCGCACCCGAGCAGGAACAGCAACGTCAACAGCACGCCCGGAGTGGTGTGCCCGGTCGCCGTCGACACCGCGAGCACCGCCGCCAACACCGCCATCGCCGACTGCGCCCCGACCAACAACCGGCGCCGATCCAACAGATCCGCCAACACCCCCGACGGGATCGACAACAGCATCACCGGCAATGTCGTCGCCGTCTGTACGAATGCCACCAACGTCGCGGCATTGGGCGCGTCGACCAGAATCCACTGCGCCCCAACGGTTTGCATCCAGGTACCCAGATTCGAGACCAACTGCGCGATCCAGAGCGCCCGATAGATTCGCGACCGTAACGGCGCCCAGGTGGATAAAGGTGTCGTCGCATCAGCAGTGGTCACTGGCCCGAGCATAGCTACGGGTCGAACTACGTGCCGTTCGCCATTGGTGCGGTTCTGGTGGCTACGACCTCGGCACGGCTCGGGTCGGTGCGGCGACCGGCCGGGGCCGTCGGTGGTCGGCCGACTCCCCTCGACGGCCTCGCGTGCGACCGAGCGGCTGCCTACGCCGCAGGCGCAGCAGCAGCGTCGCCACACCGACGGCGAGGAGAAGCAAGCCGGTTCCCAATACTGCACCGAAGTGGTTGCCCCGCTGCGGATTGTCCACCGCTGACCCTGCGGTCGGCGTGGCGGATGTTTCCGCGACAGCTGCTCGAGTGGTGGTCGTCGTGATCGGCTTGGTGGTCGTGCCGGAGCGAGGGTCGATCGTGATCTGCCGGACCGCAGATGCCTCGCCACAAGCCGCGCTGATCGTCTGCGGGCCGGTTGCGGCCTGATTGGACACGGCAATGGAAGTGGCGAACGTCCCATGGGAGACCGACGCGTTCTGCGGCGAACCGGACCAGCTCGGAGTAAGCCGGACCACGGTGCACGGCCAGTAAGTGCCGTTCACTGCGATCTCTGTGCCGCGTTCCGCGCGGGTTGGCGCGACGTCGAAAGTGGGGTCGGGACGCGGGCAAGTCTCCCCCACCGCCGGGCGGGCCGTAGTGCACGGTCCCGCCTGCCCTGCGGTTGTCGAAGATGTGGTCGGCGTAGGTGTGGTTGTCGTAGGCGCCGACACCGCCATCGGTACCGCCACCGCGCCGAGCACAGCCGCAGCGGCCGCAGCGACAAGAAACGCTCGCGCCTCACTTCTCATAGCCACCTCTCCGAAACGCGGATCGCCGCATCGATCCGGGCCCCGGAATCAAGTCTGTGCCGCGTCCCGACACACCGGCATGAGTAATCCACTACCTGTTTCGAAGGTCGCGCCCGCCGCAGCGGCCAGCTGAATTGCGCGGTTTCCAGCGGCAACGCCCGTACCATCGGCTACATGTCGGCTACAACGGTGCGCGTCGGGATTCTGCTGGCTATGGCGGCCGCTCTGGTGGCTGGCTGTTCGGGAGACGATGAGAAGAAGAACCAACCGGCGGGGTCGCCGATGGGGCGCACATTTGTCTCGACCGGGGTCGAGGGGCAGCAGATTCCGGGCGGCGGACCGATGACGCTCGCCTTTACCGATGGCAAGATCTCGGCGAACTCCGGCTGCAATACGGCCAATGGCACGGTGGATCTGGCCGATGGGATCCTGCACGTCGGCACGCTCTCGAGCACCCTGATTGCCTGTCCGGATGAACGGAGCCAGGCCGACAGCTGGCAGGACAAGGTGTTGACGTCGCTGCCGAAGTGGCGGATCGACGATTCGACACTGACGCTGACCGGAAAGGAAACAACGGTCACGTTGCTGGACAAGAAGGTCGCCCAACCCGATAGGCCGCTCGTCGGCACGACATGGATCGTCTCCGCCCTGATGACGCCCGATGCGCAGATCCGTTCCCAGACGCTGGACGATGTGAAGCCGACGCTCGCCATCGCGGCGGACGGTGGGGTCGCCGGAAGCGCCGGATGCAATCGCATGACCGGCCACGCCACCGCATCGCCCACCGCCAACGGTCCGGACGTCACGTTCCAGATCGGCACCACGAAGATGGCGTGCGCGCCGGAGATCATGGAGGTCGAGCAGGCGGTGCTGAAGGCCCTCGACGGCAAGACGACAGCGACCATCGACGCGGACACGCTGATCCTGCGCAATACCAACGGCTTCGGCCTGACCCTGCGCGCGGCATAGCCGTGAACCAAAACACCTCCCGCACACCGGATCTCCGCCACCCGGACCGCAAACGCAGCTGGCATACCGAGATCGGCCCGTGGCCGGATCTTCCGTCCGCCCACATCGAGAAGCTACCCGCGCCGCCGTCCCAGGTAACCCTCGTCCGCTACGCCGAGCTCTACACCGCCGCGGGCCGCATCCGCCGCACCGAACACGGCGGCTCAGATATGGATACCGTCGCCGCGCTACTCGCCGCGCGCGACGAATTCCTGCACACCGCCTTCACTTTGGGCTTTATCGACCCCGACGGCGCACTCCTGGCCGAATGCTCGGTCGGCATCTCCGAGACCACCGCCAAGCTGTACATCGTGCACGCCACCAAGCAGCCCGCCGAACTCGCCCACCTCCTGCGCGGCACCCTGTACCGACTACACGTGCACTATCCGGACGTGCGGACCGCCGAGATCTCGATGGACCCGCACGACGAGCCACTCGAGCTGGCACTCACCGCCAGCGGTTTCATCGTGAATCACCTCTGATTCCAACTACTTCCGCGTCAGGATCACCCGGTCCGCAATCCGCTCCGCCTCCCCGGGCGGGGCGAAGTAGAGCTCCATGGTCACCCGATCGGCCGACTCCAGCTCGATCACCGTCCGCATCGGAATCGTCTTGCCGACGAATTGCGGACCGAGCACACCCGGATCGGTGAACTCCCCCGCCACCCCGATGTCGGCGGCGCTGCCGCTGGCCTTTGCGCCCTTGTAGGTCATCATCATCGGCGTCACGCTGTCTACCGTCGACCATTCGTAGCGGTCGTCGGTCGGCGAATAGCCGAGCGTGCCGAGCCGGTAGTATGGCTTGCCACCGAAGGTACCCTCGGCCTCCTCCTGCATGAAGTTGTTGCCCGTCTTGCCGATCCAATGCCAGCGCGAGGTGATATCGCTCTTGATCGGATTGTCCGCGGTACCACCCGCGATGAATGTCGACTTCGCGCCATTCCATTCGCCCACCAGCTGATTCAATTTCTGGTGCCCGGCATCCTGGTTGGTGGGAGCCGCCTCGGAACTCGATATGGTTTCCACCGGCGAGGGAGAATCGTCGGAGCATCCGGCCCCGAACGCGGTGGACGCCATGAGCGCAACCGTCACCAGTGCGCGCGCCTTCGTTGATCTCACGTGAAAGTCCTTGTCGGCCTACGGATCAGAGACTCGAACAGCATCGCATCCCGGGCGCCGGTATGCCTCGCCCCGAGCGGGAAGGCCCGACGCAAATCAGCCCGGCAACACGCGCTCGAGCGTGCTACCGGGCTGATTCGAACATTCACTCGTCAGGGCAGCGGACCACCCGCGGCAATCGCGGACAGCGTGGCGAACTCGTCGCCCTTGAGCGACGCGCCGCCGACAAGCGCGCCGTCGATATCGGTCTGCGCGACCAGCTCGCCGACATTCTTGGCATTCACCGAACCGCCGTAGAGCACCCGCACGCCCGCCGCTACCTCGGGCGAGGCCAGTTCGACGAGCTCCGCGCGAATCGCACCGCAGACTTCCTGCGCGTCGGCGGGGGTAGCGACCTTACCGGTGCCGATGGCCCAGACCGGCTCGTAGGCGATGACGATCTTCGAAATCTCTTCGGCCGTCAGACCTTTGAGCGAACCACGCAACTGCTCGAGGTTGTACTCGACATGGGTCTTCGCCTCGCGGACATTGAGACCCTCGCCGATGCACACGATCGGGGTGATCCCGTACTTCAGCGCCTGCTTGGTCTTGGCCAGCACGGTGGCGTCGTCCTCGGAGTGGTACTGCCGCCGCTCCGAATGGCCGACGACCGCGAAGGTGCAGCCCAGCTTGGACAGCATGGCGGCGCTGATCTCGCCGGTGTACGCGCCCTCGTCGTGCGTCGAGACATCCTGCGCACCATAGGTGAGCAGCAGCTTGTCACCCTCGACAAGGGTCTGCACGCTGCGGATATCGGTGAACGGCGGAATCACCGCGACGTCGACCTTGGCGAAGTACTTCTCCGGCAGCGCGAAGGCGATCTTCTGCACCAGGGCGATGGCCTCGAGGTGGTTGAGGTTCATCTTCCAGTTGCCCGCGATGAGCGGTTTGCGTGCCATGGTTCAGTCCTCCAGTACCGCGATACCGGGCAGTTCCTTGCCCTCGAGGTATTCCAGGGATGCACCGCCACCGGTGGAGATGTGCGAGAAACCGTCCTCGGGCAGGCCGAGCGCGCGCACGGCCGCGGCCGAATCGCCACCGCCGACAACGGTGAAGGCACCCTTGCCCGTCGCGGTCACGATCGCCTCGGCGACACCCCGGGTACCCGCGGCGAAGTTCTCGAACTCGAATACGCCCATCGGGCCGTTCCAGAACACCGTCTTCGCCTCGGTGAGCAGTGCCGCGAACCGGTCCACCGACTCGGGACCGATATCGAGACCGAGCCAGCCGTCCGGAATCTCGTTGGCGGGCACCACCTTCGAGTCCGCGTCGGCCGCGAACTCATTCGCGACGACGATATCGCGCGGCAGATGGATGACATCCCCGTAGCGCTCCAGCAGCCCCTTGCAGGTCTCGATCATCTCCTCCTGCAGCAGCGAGGCGCCGACCGAAAGGCCCTGTGCGGCAAGGAAGGTGAAGCACATGCCGCCGCCGATCACCAGGGTGTCCACCTTGGGGGCCAGTGCCTCGATGACGGCCAGCTTGTCGGAGACCTTGGAACCGCCGAGCACAACCGCGTACGGGCGCTCCGAGTTCTCGGTCAGCTTGGCCAGCACCTCGACCTCGGCGGCGACCAACGTGCCCGCGTAATGCGGAAGCAGCTTCGCCACGTCGTAGACCGAGGCCTGCTTGCGGTGCACCACACCGAAGCCGTCGGAGACGAACGCACCGTCATCGCCGACCAGCTCGACCAGCGCCGCGGCCAGCTTGGCCCGCTCGGCGTCGTCCTTGCTGGTCTCGCGCGCATCGAAGCGCACGTTCTCCAGCAGCAGCACATCGCCGTCGGTGAGGCCCTCCGAACGCGACAGCGCATCGTAGCCGACGACGTCACCGGCCAGCTGGACATTACGGCCAAGCAACTCGGCCAGCTTCACCGCGACCGGAGCGAGGGAGAATTTCGGATCCGGCTCACCCTTCGGACGGCCCAGATGCGCCGTGACGACGACCTTGGCACCGGCCTCGACCAGCGCACGCAGCGTCGGCACCGAGGCGATGATGCGGCCCGGGTCGGTGATCTCGCCGTTCTCGTCGAGGGGGACGTTCAGGTCGGAGCGCACGAGTACGCCCCGACCCTCGACACCCTCGTTCAGCAGATCCTGGAGTGTCTCGACCGCCATGTCAGAGCGACTTGCCGACGAGGCCGATGAGGTCGGCCAGGCGGTTGGAGTAGCCCCACTCGTTGTCGTACCAGCCGACGACCTTCACCTGGTCATCGATGGTCTTGATCAGCGGCGCGTCGTAGATGCACGAGTGCGGGTCGGTGACGATGTCGCTGGACACGATCGGGTCCACGTTGTACTTCAGAATGCCCTTCAGCGCACCTTCGGCGGCGGCCTTGTAGGCGGCGTTGATGTCATCGATCGAGGCCGACTTGCTCAGGGTCACGGTGAGGTCGGTGACCGAGCCCGTCGGGACCGGGACGCGCAGCGCGTAGCCGTCGAGCTTGCCGTTGAGCTCCGGGAGCACCAGGCCGATGGCCTTCGCGGCGCCGGTGCCGGTGGGCACGATATTCAGCGCGGCGGCGCGGGCACGGCGCAGGTCGCCGTGCGGGCCGTCCTGCAGGTTCTGGTCCTGGGTGTAGGCGTGGATGGTGGTCATCAGACCACGCTCGATGCCGAAGCTGTCGTTGAGCACCTTCGCCAGCGGACCGAGGCAGTTGGTGGTGCAGGACGCGTTGGAGATGATGTTCTGGCTGCCGTCGTACTTGTCGTCGTTCACGCCCATGACGACGGTCAGGTCCTCACCCTTGGCGGGCGCGGAGATGATGACCTTCTTGGCGCCCGCGGCGATGTGGCCCTTCGCCTTGGTCGCGTCGGTGAAAATGCCGGTGGATTCGACGACCACGTCGACGCCGAGGTCACCCCACGGCAGCGCGGACGGGCCCTCCTTGATGGCCAGCGCCTTGATCCGCTGGTCGCCGACCACGATGGTGTCGTCGCCGTCCAGCGAAACGTCCTGCGGCAAGCGGCCCAGGATCGAGTCGTACTTGAGCAGAGTGGCCAGCGTCGCGTTGTCGGTGAGGTCGTTGACCGCGACGATCTCGATGTCGGTGGTGCCGAGCGCCTTCTGCGCCTCCACCGCCCGGAAGAAGTTACGTCCGATACGGCCGAAGCCGTTGATGCCTACCCGGACAGTCACGTTATCGCTCCTCAGCTTTCAAGCGGATTCATTCCGATGCCATAGACCACAGTAGTGCCCGACCGTAGCCTCTCCGACACGCACCTGACATTCCTGAGAACGCGGGACCTGCACAGACGCCCGCGCATGTGGTTTCGGTGCACAAATCCGCCGTCCCTGTCCTTGTCTCGGCTCACCATGGAATCCGGTGCCCCGCCGCGGCCACCTGCGATCCGAGCGGGCCCGGCAGGCGCTGCCACGGCGGGCTTCGGACCGTAAGCCGGGTGGACAGCCCGGCCTCGGAAAAGCGAATCGCCGCCCCGCGGGGCGGCGATTCTGCTCACGCTTCGTCGAGCAGTTCGGCCGTGACGGCCGATTCGGTATCGGGTACCCCCAACTCCTTGGCCCGGCGGTCCGCCATCGACAGCAGCCGCCGAATCCGGCCTGCCACAGCGTCTTTGGTCATCGGCGGATCGGCGAGCTGGCCGAGTTCCTCCAATGACGCCTGACGGTGCTGCACGCGCAGCTTGCCCGCCGCGGCCAAATGGTCGGGCACCTCGTCGCCCAGAATCTCCAGTGCGCGTTCGACTCTCGCGGCGGCGGCGACCGCGGCGCGGGCCGATCGGCGCAGATTGGCGTCGTCGAAATTGGCCAGGCGGTTCGCGGTAGCCCGCACCTCGCGGCGCAGCCTGCGCTCCTCCCAGACGATCCGGGTGTCCTGTGCGCCCATCCGGGTCAGCAGTGCGCCGATGGCCTCGCCGTCGCGCACCACCACCCGATCGGTGCCGCGCACCTCACGCGCCTTCGCGGTGATGCCGAGCCGCCGCGCCGCGCCGACGAGTGCCAGCGCGGCCTCCGGACCGGGGCAGCTGACTTCGAGCGCCGAGGAGCGACCGGGTTCGGTGAGCGAGCCGTGCGCCAGAAACGCTCCGCGCCAAGCGGCTTCGGCATCGCCGATGCTGCCGCCGACCACCTGTGCGGGCAGACCGCGCACCGGACGGCCACGCACATCGAGCAGACCGGTCTGTCTGGCCAGCGCCTCACCCTCCTTGGACACCCGTACCACATAGCGCGAGGTCTTGCGCAGACCGCCCGCGCCGAGCACGTGCACGTCGGAGCCGTAGCCGTAGAGCTCGAAGATCTCGCGCCGTAGCCGACGCGCGATGGAACCCATATCCACCTCGGCCTCGACGATCACCCGCCCGCCGACGATGTGCAGGCCGCCCGCAAACCGCAGCAGCGCAGACAATTCCGCCTTGCGAGAACTCACCTGCGAGACCGTGAGCCTGCTCAGCTCGTCCTTCACTTCGGCTGTCATCGCCACGAGACGCGCTCCTTTCCACCCAACCCGGAACGCACATCCTGACCCATGTGCCGTCCCTCGACTCGAAGCCCTGCCATATGTGGCCGAGGTTGCCGGATCAGCTGATCCAGTGCGGCGGCAAGCTTTCCGGGGTGATGCCGGTCGGTTCCCGCTTCGGCGACATCGGAGAAGGTTACTCGCGCCCGCAATTGTTCGGCAGCCCTGGCCACATGTTCTCTTTCGCGACCCTCCGGCACCGACCCGGAATCGACCAGTACCTCGTCGACCACGAATTCCGGTGCGTGCTGGGACAATACATGTAGATGGCGTTCCGCGGAGAAACCCGCCGTTTCTCCGGGCTCCGCGGCCAGATTCAGTACCAGCACCTTGCGTGCTCTGGTATAGACCAGCGCGTCACGCAATTCGGGCACAAGCACGTGCGGAATTACGCTGGTGAACCAGGAACCCGGGCCGAGCACGACGACATCGGCGTGTTCGATGGCCGAGGTTGCCTCCGGACTGGCAGGCGGATCGGACGGAATCAGCCGCACCCGCCGCACCTTGCCCGGTGTCGTCGCGATGGCGACCTGGCCGCGGATACAGCGGCTCACCCGCGGATCCGCTTCCAGCCCAGAAACATCCGCCTCGATATCGAGGGCGATGGGCGACATCGGCAGCACCCGTCCGGTGATTCGCAACATCTTGGCGACCTCGTCGAGCGCGGCGACCGGATCACCGAGCACCTCGGTCAGGCCCGCGAGGATCAGATTGCCGACCGAATGTCCGGCCAGCGCGCCGGTGCCGCCGAAGCGGTGCTGCACGGTGCGCGTCCACACATCGTCGCCGTCGGCGGCCAGCGCCGCCAGGGCCATGCGCAGATCGCCGGGCGGTGGCACGCCGAGTTCGGCGCGCAGTCGGCCCGATGATCCGCCGTCGTCGGCGACGGTCACCACCGCGCTGATCTTTCTGGTCAGCCGCCGGACCGCGGTGAGCGTCGCGTACAGCCCGTGCCCGCCACCGAGCGCAACTATGGCGGGATCCGATTCCCACCCCGTCATTCGCGCCCCAGATCCCGATGCACGACCCGCACGACATCGGCCGGGCCGGATTTCTCCGTCTCCGAACCGATGAGTTCGCCGAGCGCCTCGGCGATCGCCACGCTGCGGTGTTTACCTCCGGTGCAGCCCACTGCCACCGTCATGTATCGCTTCCCCTCTTGGCGGTAACCATTCGTCGTCAGGTCGACCAGGTGGTGGCAGGTGCTCAAGTAATCGGCCGCGCCGGGACGCGACAATACATACTCGCTGACCACGGTCTCCTGTCCCGAATGTTCCCGAAGTTCCGGTATCCAATGCGGATTGGGTAGAAAACGCACATCCAACACCATGTCCGCATCGAGTGGAACCCCGTACTTGAATCCGAACGACTGCACTGTCAGCTGCAGTGCGGTGGGCGCGCCGCCGCCGTAGGCCTCTTCCAGCTTGCGGTGCAGCTGGTGGATCGAGAGTTCGGTCGTGTCGATCACCAGGTCGGCCGCCGTCTTCACGGCGGAGAGGCGGATCCGTTCGGCTGCGATGCCCGCGGAGAGCGTACCGTCGGCGCTTTCGCTCTGCAGCGGGTGGCGTCGGCGCGCGAAGCCGAAGCGCCGGATCAGCACGTCATCGGAGGCCTCCAGGAACAGGATCCTGGTCGGCACGCCCGCGGACCGCAGCTGATCGGTGACGGCCGAGAGATCGCCGGTGAAAAAACGGCTGCGCACATCCATGACCAGCGCGAGCCTGCGGATCGGCGGTTCGGCGGAGGCGCCGAGTTCGACCATCCGCCCGATCAGCTCGGGCGGCAGGTTATCGGTGACATACCAGCCCAGATCCTCAAGTACCCGGGCCGCGGTACCGCGGCCCGCGCCGGATAGGCCGGTCACGATGACCACCTCGACCTTTGGCTGCGCCGGGTTGCCGCCGCGTTCGACAGATGCGCCGAGGGTGCCCGCGGGGCCGGTCCGCCCAGCGGTCGACCGCGGGCTGCCCGCACTGTTGTTCGATTCGACGCGTGTCATGTCCTACCGGATCTGTGTCAGGGTGCGTGTCGATCATCCCGCACCGGTTCCGGTATCGGGCGCAGACACACAACGTAGGTGTCTTATTCCTCCCGCAAAGCGGCCAAAACGGCCTTCGCGGTCGCCACACCGATGCCGGGTACCTCGGTGATCTGCTCGACCGTGGCCTCCTTCAGTTTGGCAACCGACCCGAAATGGGTGACGAGCGCGGTCCGGCGCGACTCGCCGAGGCCGCGCACCGAGTCCAGTGCGGACGCGGTCATCCGACGGGAGCGTTTGCTCCGATGGAAGGTGATGGCGAAGCGGTGCGCCTCGTCGCGCACCCGCTGCAGCAGATACAGCGACTCACTGTTGCGCGGCATGATCACCGGATCGCTCTCCCCCGGCACCCATACCTCCTCCAGTCGCTTGGCCAGGCCGATCACCGCGACATCGGTGATGCCGAGTTCGTCGAGGACCTCCGCGGCGGCCGCGACCTGGGGCGCGCCGCCGTCGACCACGTAGAGATTGGGCGGGTAGGCGAATTTGCGCGGGCGGCCGGTACGTGGGTCGATGCCGGGGCGTGAAGTCAGTTCGAGGTCGTCGTCGACGTGTCCGTTCTCCTGACCGGATGCCAGCTCCTCGGCCGCCAGCTCGTCGCGTTCGCGGCGCAGACGATAGAACCGCCGTCTGGTCACCTCCGCGATGCTGCCGACATCGTCGGAGCGGCCCTCGCCCGCGGCCTCTTTGATCGTGTAGTGGCGATACTCGGACTTGCGCGGCAGGCCGTCCTCGAAGACCACCAGCGAAGCCACCACATCGGTGCCCTGCACGTGGCTGATATCCACGCACTCGATTCGTAGCGGCGCGCTGTCCAGCTCGAGGGCATCTTGAATGTCTTGCAGCGCAGCGGATCTCGAGGTCAGATCGCCCGCACGCTTGAGTTTGTGCTGGGCCAGCGCCTCCATCGCATTGCGCTGCACGGTTTCGGCGAGCGCCTTCTTGTCACCGCGCTGCGGCACCCGCAGCCGCACCGCGGAGCCGCGTAGTTTGCTCAGCCATTCCTCCACCTGTTCGGCATCGGCGGGCAGTTCCGGCACCAGCACCTCGCGCGGCACCGCGGTGGCCGGTTGCTGGGCCTCGCCCTGTTCGTCCTCGCCCTGTTCGGCCTGTGCGGCCTGCTCGCCGTAGAACTGGGTGAGGAACTGCTCGACCAGTGCGGCGACCTCGCCACCGGCCTCCTGGCCGTCGATGGCGTCGCCGGATTTGTCGACCACCCAGCCGCGCTGACCGCGCACCCGGCCGTCGCGGACGTGGAAGATCTGGACCGCGACCTCGAGCTCATCGATAGCGAAGGCCACCACATCGGCGTCGGTGCCGGTGCCGAGGACGACGGCCTGCTTCTCCAGTGCCCGCCGCAGCGCTTGAACGTCGTCGCGCAGCCGGGCGGCGGTTTCGAAGTCCAGGTCCTCGGCGGCGTCGTGCATCCGGCGCTCCAAGTCGCGCACCATGCGATCGGTGCGTCCAGCCAGGAAGTCGCAGAAGTCCTCGACGATCCGGCGATGCTCGTCGGCATCGACGCGGCCGATGCACGGGGCCGAGCATTTGTCGATATAGCCGAGCAGGCACGGCCGCCCGATCTGGTTGTGCCGCTTGAAGACTCCGTTGGAGCAGGTGCGCGCGGGGAAGACCCGCAGCAATAGATCCAGGGTTTCCCGAATGGCCCAGGCGTGCGCGTACGGCCCGAAGTACCGCACCCCCTTCTTGCGCGCGCCGCGATAGACGAACAGCCGCGGGTACTCCTCGTTCAAGGTGACCGCCAGCACCGGATACGACTTGTCGTCCCGATACCGCACGTTGAATCGCGGATCGAACTCCTTGATCCAGTTGTATTCCAGCTGAAGGGCTTCCACCTCGGTGGAGACCACGGTCCATTCGACGCCTGCCGCCGTGGTGACCATCTGCTTGGTCCGCGGATGCAGCGAAGCCACGTCGGCGAAGTACGAATTCAACCTGCTGCGCAGGCTCTTCGCCTTGCCGACATAGATCACACGCCCGTGTGCGTCCCGGAATTTGTAGACACCGGGTTCAACGGGAATCGTGCCCGGCTTCGGCCGGTAGGTCGCGGGATCTGCCACGAATCCAAGCCTATCGACCGGCTCCGACACATCCGCACGGGCGCGGCTCAGCCGAAGCGGCGGGCAGTGGCGACGATCGCGTCGCACAGCGCCTGCTCCGGCGCGGACAGGGTCGTCCGCCGCCGCATCAGCACGAATTCGAGGTCGCCGAGCATCGGAAGCCGCGGGTCGCCGAGCACGCGCAGACCGTCCGGGATCAGGGTTTCGGCATGCACGATGACGCCGAGACCGGCGAGGACCGCGGCACGCAAGCCGAGCTGGCTGTCACTGGTGCAGGTCACGCGCCAGGTGCGGGCGTCGCGTTCGAGTGCCTGCAATGCGATGCGGCGGGTGAGGCTGGGTGGCGGATAGGTCACCAGCGGGACCGGATCATCGAATTCCGTTGTGGCCGAACGGCCCGCCCACACCAGACGGTCGCGCCAGAGCAGTTCGCCGTGCCGTTCACCGGGCAGGCGTTTGCCGACGACCAAGTCGAGTTCACCGGTCTCCATCCGGGTTTTGAGGTTTTCACTCAGGCCGACGGTGAGTTCCAGATCGACCCCCGGATGGGTGCGCTGGAATTCCAGCAGTACGTCGGGGAGTTCGCGGGCCATCACATCGTCGGAGGCGCCAAGCCGGATCAGGCCGGTGAGGGTGGAGTCGGAGAAGTAGCGCTCGGCCTGGCCCTGCGCGTCGAGGATGGTCCGGGCGAAGCCGACCATGGCCGCACCGTCGGCGGTCAGCGCGAGATTGCGCGTATCGCGGCGGAACAGCTCGCGACCCGCGGCCTTCTCCAATCGGGCGATGTGGCCGCTGACGGTGGACTGACGCAGGCCGAGGATGCGCCCGGCGGCGGTGAATCCGCCCGCGCGCTCGACGGCAAGGAAGGTGCGTAGCAGTTCGGGTTCGAACACACCCACAATTATCACTGTCTGCGTTTACAGATATCCTTCTGAACGCCTTTCGCGTTCAATTGGCCGAGTCGTACGGTCGACTGGTGAAGTTCCTCGCCAAACTCCGGATCGATGCGTTCATGCTCGGCATCCTGGCCAGCGTCGCGGTGGCCGCGCTGTTGCCCGCGCGGGGTGTCGCGGCCGATGCGCTCGACTGGGCAACCAAGATCGCGATCGGTGTGCTGTTCCTGCTTTATGGCGCCCGACTCGAGCCGCGTGAGGCGCTCGCCGGATTGCGGCATTGGCGGTTGCATTCTGCGGTGCTGGCGGTGACCTATCTGATCTTCCCGCTGATCGGGCTGACCTTGCATGTGCTGGTGCCATCGGTGCTGACCGACGATCTCTACACCGGCGTGCTGTTCCTGTGTCTGGTGCCGTCGACCGTGCAGTCATCGATCGCCTTCACCTCGATTGCCCGAGGCAATGTGGCGGGCGCGGTGGTCAGCGCGTCGCTGTCGAATCTGGTCGGCGTCTTCGCGACGCCGTTACTGGTCGTGCTGCTGATGGACACCACCGGCAATGCGACCGTCTCGCCCACCGCGATGCTCGCGATCGTCGTTCAGTTGCTGCTGCCGTTCTTGGCGGGTCAACTCTTGCGCCCCAGGATGACCTGGCTGCTGCGGCATGCCACGGTGACCAAGGCCGTCGATCGTGGCTCGGTCTATCTCGTCGTCTATGCCGCCTTCAGCGCGGGCATGGTGGAACACATCTGGAGCGGCATCTCGCCGCGGGCGCTACTGGCGATCGTCGCGGTTTGCGCAGGCATTCTCGCCGCAGTCCTGACGATTACCACCTTCGGCAGTCGCCTCCTCGGCTTCGCCCGCCCCGATCAGATCGTCACCGTATTCTGCGGTTCGAAGAAGAGCTTGGCCACCGGTCTCCCCATGGCCTCGGTCCTGTTCGCGGGACATCAGGTCGGTTTGATCGTGTTGCCGCTCATGGTCTTCCACCAGATCCAGCTATTGACCTGCACCGTGCTCGCTCAGCGCTACACGCGATCAGCACAGTCCGATCTCCCGACAGCCGAGCCATCCGCACAACCCGCCTGATCCGAGCCGTTCACCACTCGGCGTCGGCGACCCGAATGCCGATCCACGCCTTGGCTTCCGGTCGCGAAAGCTGGTACAGGATCCTCGCCGACGCGCCCAGCGTGAAGAGGACGACGATCAGCCGGGCCGAGTCCGGGACAGCCTCGACGTCAATCCGCAGTACCGCGACGGACTGCAGCATGACCGAAACGATCGCGACGCGACGCATCCGCGGCCCCGGACCGAGAACCAGTACCGCGAGACCGAGCACCCAACTGCAGCCGAATTGCAGTGCCGCGGATCCGGCCGCCTCGTCACCGGCGATCAGGCCCATGACGACCGGATATGCGAGGCCGAAGCCCGCAAGTCCCAATGCGGCCTCTCTGGCCTCGCGGACCGATTCGGGCAGGTCGACCGGCCGCGCCGTCCGCACGACCGACGATTCGAAATATGCCTCGGCATCATCCATGGCCACTCCCCGTCGAGCTTGCGCACCACGATGTGGTGGGCGTCACAGCAAGCTAATTCAGTTCGGGGGCATCGACATTCAGGAACAGCAGAGTGTGTCGCAGGTCACATACTGGACACTAGGCCAGTTCGTGCCGCCGTAATACCTCGAGCAGACCTTCGGCGCGCTCCACCGTCGGCAATGGATCGACCAGCGCGAAACCGCAGCCCGCCGCGACCGCACCGCCGTCGGCCTCGGCACTGTCGCCGACCATGAGCGCCGACCCAGGACGCACGCCGAGCTGTTCCACCGCGGCCAGGAAGATCCGCGGATCCGGCTTCACCGCACCGACTTCGAACGACAGCGTGTGCGCGGCGACGAGCCGATCCCAACCGTTGGCGGCGAACGCCGGACGGATATCGAAAGCGATATTGCTCACCACGGCGACCGGGATGCCCTGCGCCGCCAAGGTTTTCAGCACGGCACCGGTGTCCGGATACGGCGTCCAGGCCAATGGGTCGAGCATCCAGTCGTAGAGTCGCGCGACCAGCGCCGGTGTCGGCACCCCGATTTGTCGCATCAACTCGTGGTAGGCCGTGCGATGCATCGCCGGATCCAGATCTCGCCGCTCCCATGCGAGCCGCCCCTCGGCGTCGAAGACCGCACCGTCGCCGACCGGCCTCGTCATCCGATCCAGGATCGCGTCCTGCTGCGACCGGTCCAGGGGTTTGCCATCTGACCCGACCATATCGGCCCAGGTTTCATCGGGTTCCAGCCGGAACAGCGTGCCGGAGAAGTCGAAGAGAACTGCCTCGATCGCCACTGTGCCAGCCTACCGATGACGACAGTTGTCATTGGGGTCGAGCGGAATTGGCCTCAGCGCCTCCGCGGATCTCGCGGAAATCGCATCCGACATGGGCGCTCAATGCAATTGCCCGCTAACCGTTTTCGCTGAAACCACCAGTGCTGGGAGCCCACAGCGCCGGATTTGCCGCGACGCTCGGCGATCGGCGATACAGTGCCGTCCATGAGTGGCACGCGAAGAACCTGGGTCAGCGCCGCGGCGGCGCTCACGCTCATCGTCGGCGTTGTCAGCGGATGTTCCTCCGACGACACACCGGCGAACGCGGCGTGTAGCGCGACGCCGAACGGAACCCCGGTGGTCGCGACCTCAGCGGGTGCGACTCCAGGCGCGACCAAGGATCTGAGCACCAATCCCGAGATCGCGACCGGCTACCGGTCCGATATGACGGCGGTGCGCACCAAGACGTACGCGGTGTCCACGGCCAACCCGGTCTCCACCAAAGCCGCCTGTGAGGTGCTGAGCAACGGCGGCACGGCCGCGGATGCACTCATCGCGGCGCAGATGGTGCTCGGGTTGGTGGAGCCGCAGGCCTCCGGCATCGGCGGTGGCTCGTTCATGCTCTATTACGATGCGGCCAGCAAGAGCGTGGAGGCCTACGACGGTCGGGAGATCGCCCCCGCGGCGGCGACCGAGAATTATCTGCGCTGGGTCAGCGATACCGATCGCACCGAGCCGAAGCCGAGTGCCCGTGCGAGCGGACGCTCGATCGGCGTGCCCGGCGTCTTGCGCATGCTGGAACTGGCGCATCGCGACCACGGCAAGACCGCTTGGCGGGACCTGTTCGATCCGGCCATCGGACTGGCCGATCGTGGCTTCCCGATCAGTCCCCGGCTGGCCGGTCAGATCGCCGAATCCGCCAAGGATCTCGCGGTGGACGAGTCCGCGAAGGCATACTTCCTCAATCCGGACGGCACCCCGAAACGGGCCGACACCGTGCTGACCAACCCGGCGATGTCGAAGACCTTGAACGCCATTGCGACCGACGGCGCGAATGCCTTCTACACCGGCGCTATCGCTCACGATATCGTCGATGCGGCCGGATCCGCCGCGGGCGGGCGCACCCCGAGCCTCGTCACCGCCAACGATCTCGCCGGATATCAGGCCAAGAAGCGGACCGCGCTCTGCACGAACTACCGCACGCATGAGATCTGCGGTATGCCGAGCCCGTCCTCAGGCGGCATCACTGTCGCGGCCACCCTCGGCATTCTGGAGAACTTCGACCTGGCCGCGCTGAAGCCGGACAATATCGACCGCAACGGCGGCAAGCCGAAGGCCGAAGCGGTGCATCTGATCTCGGAGGCCGAGCGGCTCGCCTACGCCGACCGGAACAAGTACGTCGCCGATACGGATTTCATTCCGCTGCCGGGTAATTCACCGCAGACCCTGCTGAACAAGGACTATCTGAAGCAGCGCGCGGGTCTCATCGATCCCGGCCACAGCATGGGCACCGCGCAGCCGGGCGACTTCGGCCCGGTGCCACTCGGTGTCGGCCCGCAGCCACCCGAGCACGGCACCAGCCATATCTCGGTCGTCGATAAGTACGGCAATGCCGCCGCGATGACCACCACGGTCGAATCGGCCTTCGGATCATTCCATCTCGTCGACGGATTCGTGCTGAACAACCAGCTCACCGACTTCTCCGCCGATCCGCTCGGCACCGACGGCGCTCCCGTCGCCAATCGCGTGCAGCCGGGTAAGCGGCCGCGCAGCTCGATGAGCCCGACCCTCGTCTTCGACCACAATGCCGACGGCTCACGCGGCGATCTGACCCAGGTCGCCGGTTCCCCCGGCGGTTCGGTGATCATCCAGTTCGTTGTGAAAGCCCTTGTCGGCGTGCTGGATTGGGGCCTGGACCCGCAGCAGGCGGTGTCCGCGGTCGCGTTCGGCGCCGGAAACAGTCCGGCGACCGGCGTGGGCGGCGAACATCCCGCCATCATCGCCACCGACAACGGCGATCACGACCCACTCGTCCTACGCCTGCGCGAACTCGGCCACCAGGTCTCGGTCGCCCCCCAATCCAGCGGCCTCAGCGCACTGCAACGCGACGGTACCGAAGGCTGGATCGGCGGCGCGGATCCCAGACGCGAAGGCGCGGTCCTCGGCGACACCCGCTGACCTACGGTTGCTCTATCCGGTCTGCGGCATCGGATAGAGCACGGGCCGTCGTCGAGCGCCAGGTCACCCTGCATGAATCCCAGAAAAGCGGTAACGCTTTCCGACGGCGAACCGCATTCGGCCGGAGTTAAGTCATGAGCGGATCGTCACCGAATGCCTCGGCGACACACTGACATCCGGCTGCCGACTACTCCTCTGCGGCGGTGGTGTATTTCGCACCGAGTGCGCGCAGCTTGTCCAAGGCCTCTACGGCGCGTTGCTTGTCGTTGGAGCGGATTGCCATGAGGGGGACGTAGTCGTCGTCGACCAGCTCGAGGCGGGCCCAGGACTTTCGGTCCGGAAAGGAGACGCCGCGGATGTATTCCCAGGGGAATTCGGTGTCCCCCAGGATGTTCCGCACCGAGATGCCGCGCTTACCGACACGGACGCGCGGCCGGGTCAGCAGGAGTACCGCCGCCGCACCGAGGACGCCGATGCCGATCATCGCGAACTGGTCCGCGAGGCGGAAGTTCACACCGGTCGAACCGTGCCGCAACAGGATGCCACCCGCGGTGAAACCGGCGACGAGCAGCACCGCCACGGTCCACGCGGTCCGTACCGCGCGATGCGGCCGCACCTCGAGCTCCCACTCGCCGGAGCCCGATTCGGCAGCCGCGGCCGGGCCTCTACGCCAGATGCGAACGACCGGCATGATCTACGGCCGCAGAGCGCGCAGCGTCAGCGCGGCATCGAGCGCTGCGGCGGCGGCCTGTTCGCCCTTGTTCTCGGCGGAGCCCGGCAATCCGGCCCTGTCCAGCGCCTCCGCCTCGTTATTGGTGGTCAGCACACCGTTGGCCACGGGCGTACCCGCATCGAGCGACACCCGCGTGAGACCGGCGGTCACCGCATCACAGACGTATTCGAAATGCGGTGTGCCACCGCGGATCACCACACCGAGCGCGACCACCGCGTCATGTGAGCGAGCCAATTCCTGAGCTACCACCGGAAGTTCCATCGCACCCGCGCACCGGACCACGGTGATGTGCTCGACGCCCGCGTCCTTGGCCACCTGCTCCGCATTCGCGACCAGCGTGTCGCAGATCTGGGTGTGCCAGCGCGAGGCGACGATGCCGAGCTTCAGATCCTTGGCATCCGACAGCTCGAAGCTCGGTACGCCAGTGCCACTCATGCCTGCGCCTCGCTGACGCTCGGCTCCGGCATGCGCGATACACGCCGTGACATGGTTCGCTCGCTGCGCTCGCTCACTGGTGTCCTTTCCAGGCTGCGTCGAGGTGAGAAATCACTGGGCGGTCTCGCCGAGATCGAGTTCGTCCAGCCCGATCAGGTCGTGCCCCATCCGGTCCCGCTTGGTGCGCAGGTACCGCAGGTTCTCGGCATTGGCGCGCAACGGCATCGGCACCCGCTCGGTGATCTTCAGCCCGTAACCGTCCAGTCCGACGCGCTTGGCCGGATTGTTGGTGAGCAGGCGCATCGACCGAATCCCGAGATCCACCAGGATCTGTGCTCCGGTGCCGTAGTCGCGGGCGTCGGCGGGCAGACCGAGCTCCAGATTCGCGTCGACGGTGTCGTGGCCCGAATCCTGCAGCTGGTAGGCCTGCAGCTTGTGCATCAGCCCGATGCCGCGGCCCTCGTGTCCGCGCATGTAGAGCACGACACCGCGACCCTCCTGGGCCACCATCTCCAGTGCGGCGTCCAGCTGCGGACCGCAATCGCAGCGCAGCGAACCGAAGACATCACCGGTGAGGCATTCGGAATGCACCCGCACCAGCACATCGTCGCCGTCATCGATATCGCCGCGCACCAGCGCCACATGTTCGACATCGTCGTAAATGCTCTGATAGCCGACGGCCTTGAATTCGCCGTGCGCCGTGGGGATCCTGGCCTCGGCGACCCGAATGACCTGCTTCTCGTGCTTGCGCCGCCAGGCGATCATTTCCGCGATGGAGATCAGCGCCAAATTGTGCTCGTCGGCGAAGACGCGCAGTTCCTCGGTGCGGGCCATATGGCCCTCGTCCTTCTGGCTGACGATTTCGCAGATGACACCGGCGGGCTGCAATCCGGCCATCCGCGCCAGATCGACCGCGGCCTCGGTGTGCCCGGGACGACGCAGCACGCCGCCCTCCTTGGCGCGCAACGGAACCACGTGACCGGGCCGGGTCAGATCGTCGGCCTTGGCGTTCGGGTCGGCGAGCAGCCGCATGGTGGTGGCACGGTCGGCGCCGGAGATACCGGTGGTGATGCCGTCCCTGGCATCGACCGAAACGGTGTAGGCGGTGCCGTGCTTGTCCTGATTCTGCGCGTACATCGGCGGCAGGCCGAGCCGATCGCAGTCCTCACCCGTGAGCGGCACACAGATATAACCCGAGGTGTAGCGAATCATGAAGGCGACCAGCTCGGGGGTCGCCTTTTCCGCCGCGAAGATGAGGTCGCCCTCGTTCTCGCGGTCCTCGTCGTCGACGACGACGACTGCCTTACCGGCAGCGATATCGGCGACTGCGCGCTCGATAGTGTCGAACCTGGTCACGTCTGTTGTGCTCCATCTCGAAATAGGTGCCCCCATACAGTACGGCGTCGATCGCGAGTCGCCGCCGCCCGGCCGGATCAGCCGCGCTGCTGGAGGCGTTCGACGTACTTGGCGATGACATCGACTTCCAGGTTCACCTTGGTACCGACGGCGGCCGCACCGAGGTTCGTCATGGACAGGGTGGTCGGGATCAGCGAGACCTCGAACCAGTCGCGATTGCCGTCGGCGGCGGGCGCATCGGCGATGCCGAGACCCGAGACGGTCAGCGAAATGCCGTCGACGGTGATCGAACCCTTCTCCACTACATAGCGGGCGATCGCGTCGGGCAGCGAAATCCGCACGACCTCCCAGTTCTCCGAGGGCGTGCGCGCCAGCACGGTGCCGGTACCGTCGACGTGGCCCTGCACCAGGTGGCCGCCGAGCCTGCTGTTCAGCGCGGCCGCGCGCTCGAGATTCACCCGCGAACCCGCGCCGAGTCCACCGATACTGGAGCGGTTCAGCGTCTCCTGCATCACGTCCACGGTGAACGAATCGCCGTCGATCACGTCGACAACGGTCAGGCAGACGCCGTTGACGGCGATCGAATCACCGTGTCCGGCATCGGAAGTGACCAGCTTGCCCCGGATCGTCAGCCGAGCGGCATCGGCCAGCTCTTCGGTGGCGACGATCTCGCCGAGTTCCTCGACGATGCCTGTGAACATGCTTTGACTCCCTGTCGCGTCGTTTCTACGGTTGCCGAACAGCCGGGATCCGGCGACTATTCCCGCCGGTACGCCGATCCCTCCTCAGCCTAACGACGCCGGGTCGTAGACGACACCGCGGTTCCAACCAGCGGCCGGTCGATACCGCGGCTCGGCGAGTCCCTGGGGAAGGAGACCGCAGGGCACCTCAGGCCTCACCGAACCAGCGGCAATTATTTTTCGAAGCGAAATAGTGCACGGCCGTGCGAAAAAGTCGTCGCTTCCCCGCCGACGACATTTATTCATTCTTACTTTCGTGACCACACGAATGGATTTCATCCACAGCACATAGAGTCGAATCGGGAGTAATACCCAGCCGAGACACACTTACACCAAAACCTTGCGCGGGCCCGAAAACGGTCGCAAGATTGTTATGTAGCTGATCCCTATCGTTCAACTTCGACCCGGCAGTTCAGTGCGGAACGGTTCGACCCGGTCACGACGCCGTCCGGCGAGTTCGACCCAGGGAAATCCACCACTCGAGGAAGCTGGATACAGCAGTGGGTCAAATCAGGTTCGACACCAATGGAGGCGTTGCGTGACCACTCTTGTCGATTCGACGCTGGAAGTTCGCTGTGTGCAGTACCGGCGCGAATTCCATATGCCTGCGTCGATCGACCCGACGTCCCGCCGCATCCTGCTCCATATCGGCACCCATTACGGCGCTATAACGATGCCCGCAGAGCTGGGCGAACAGGTGCAGCAGCAGCTCACCCAGACGCAGATCGCGGCACCGGTGGTGCACCATCCGCGAGCGAGGCGCTGGACCTTCATCACCGGACCCGCCCGGCCCGATACCCTCAGCGCGGCCGTCTCCGCGGAGCTGTTCCGGCTCTACGCGACCGTCGCCTGCACCGGGAGCCAGGTCGTGCTGCCCTCACCGGATGACGAACGCACCGGCTATCGCACCTGGATCCAGCCGCCGGAGAACGCGACGACCCTGCCACCGCTCAGCGCGGTGATCGAGGCGACGCGCGCCATCGGCAGCCGGAAAGTGCCCGCCCGCTAGCAGATTCGCGACCTAGGAGCTGCGCAGGGCCGCGGCCTGCTGCCGCAGCTTTTCCACGGTCGCACCCGGATCGGCGGTGTTGTAGACCGCGGATCCGGCGACGAAACAATCGATGCCCGCCTCCGCGGCGGCCTCGATCGTGTCGGAATTGATGCCACCGTCGATTTCCACGATCAACCGCAGTTCGCCCGCGTCCACCAGTCGACGCACAATGCGCGCCTTTTCCAGCACATGCGTGATGAAAGACTGCCCACCGAAGCCCGGCTCCACGCTCATCACCAGCAGTGTGTCGAAGTCGCGCAGGATTTCCAGATACGGCTCGATCGGCGTATTCGGCTTCACCGAAAGGCCGGCCTTGGCGCCCGCCGCGCGAATATCGCGCGCGACCGCGATCGGATCGTCGGTCGCCTCGGCGTGGAAGGTGACGTTGTAGGCACCAGCCTCCGCATAGGGCGGAGCCCAGCGCGCCGGATCCTCGATCATCAGATGGCAGTCGAGCGGAATGTCGGTGGCCTTCAACAGACTTTCGACCACGGGGAGTCCGAGAGTGAGATTCGGCACGAAGTGTGCGTCCATCACATCGACATGCAACCAATCCGCGCCATGCACTGCATTCGCCTCGTCCGCGAGGCGTGCGAAGTCGGCGGAGAGGATGGACGGGGCGATCATCGGCGTGGTCGGGCGCGTAAACGTCGAAGAGGACACATCGCGGGAGCTTACCGGTACCTAGGGTTGCTCCGGCCGGGAGTGGGTAGCCTGCATAGGGTGATCAACATTTCGGCGGAACAGGGGCTCTACAGCACCCCGGTGGAGATTCGGGTGGCTGCGTCGGTGACGCAGCTGCCGATCGTGCGCGGGCTCGCCGAAACACTGGTGCTGCTCAGCGATTTCACCCTCGACGAGGTGGCCGACATCCGGTTGGCCGTGGACGAGGTGTGCTCGACGCTGATCGCGGTCGCAGCACCGGCGACCAGCCTGCACTGCCGGTTCACCGTGGGTGACACCGAATTGCTCGTCAAGGTCACCGGCCTCGCCGGGACGGAGGGGCTGCCGGATCAGCGCAGCTTCGGCTGGCATGTGCTGCGCACCCTCACCGATGAAGTACAAGCGACACAGGACCCATTCGACTCGGCCGCATCCGGATATCCGACGACGGTGGAGTTCCGTCGGGTCCGGGGGAAAGCGTAGTGGCGGACGAGAACACCGTGTCCGACGCCCAGCGAGACGACGACGCCGAACCCGTGCTGACCGAAGAGGCCGCCGAGGAAGTCGAAACCCTCCAGGCGTCCGGCGCGGGGTACGACGATGTCGGCGCGCTATTCGAGCAGCTCGCCGCCAGTACGCCGGGTACCGCGCGGCATACCGCACTGCGTGCCGAGCTGATCGGCCGGTGCATTCCGCTCGCGGATCACATCGCCCGTAAATTCAGCGGGCGGGGTGAGCCGTTCGACGATCTCACGCAGGTGGCGCGGGTCGGCTTGGTGCACGCGGTGGACCGTTTCGATATTTCGCGCGGCTCGAACTTCCTGTCCTTCGCGGTGCCGACGATCATGGGTGAGGTTCGTCGCTATTTCCGCGACAACACCTGGGCCATGCGGGTACCGAGACGGGTGAAGGAGACCCATCTGCGCATCGGCGCGGCCATCGACGCGCTCTCGCAATCCCTCGGCCGCTCCCCGACCGCGAAAGAGATTGCGGCCGAACTCGATGTGGATCCCGACGAGGTGACCCAGGCCGTCATCGCGGGCAACGCCTACCAGCCGAGCTCCATCGATGCCGCCTCACTCGGGCGCGATACCGAGGCATCACTGCTGGACACCCTCGGCGAGGAGGAATCCCAATTCGACCGGGTGGAGGAGTATGTCGCGATCCGTCCGCTGCTCGCCGGACTTCCGGAACGCGAACGCCGCATCCTCACCATGCGGTTCTTCGAATCGATGACGCAGACCCAGATCGCCCAGCGCATGGGTATCTCGCAGATGCACGTCTCGCGTATTCTCGCGAAAACCCTTGCCCGGCTGCGCGAACAGTCGGCCCGCGACTGAGCGGAGTCAGCGTGCCTGCTGCTGTTTGCGGAGTTTCGCGGGCGCCGACAACCACCAGGCGGCGTCGAGCAGCTCGCGGAGTTGATCGGACTCGATCCGGTCGAGGTCGATGAGGATGTAGGGATATCCGTCATAGTGCGGGGTGGTGTAGAAGGCCGGGTCACCGGAGGCGAGCATGGCCTCCTTCTCCGCCATCTCGCACAGCAGCACGAGTCCCCCCTCGGCCTCCGACCGCAACCGCGCGAACCCCTTACCGCTCACCTTCAGCGCAGGGCTGCGCCACCACGTCGATTCCGCCACCTCGGGCAGTTCGGTCGCCAGCGCCACCACCTGCTCCCATGTCATCGCCATGCGATCAGTCTGCGCCGCCGAACTGCCCGAGTCTTGGACGAATGTCGCCTCGGAGTGTGGACCCGTGGTCTTTCCGAGCCGAGCGATGCAAGGCCCGCCGATGTTGATGCGGCACGCGTGCGGCGATGCAGCGAGCCATCCGGATGCGCGACAGACCGCAAGCGGCACAGACCCGTCACCGCTCGGTTGCCGAGCCGAATGCCGCTGGGCGCGCCTCCGATCAGGTGCTACTCCAAAGGCTTGCGCAAGGCGGCCAGGAACATGGCGTCGGTGCCGTGGCGGTGCGGCCATAGTTGGGCGCCGGGGCCGTCGCCCATATCGGTGACGCCGGGGAGGAGGTCGCGGGTGTCGAGTTGGATGGCGCCGGTGCGGCGGGCGGCGTCGGCGACAACGGCGACCGTCTCCAGCAGGTGGGGGGAGCAGGTCGAGTAGAGGACTACACCGCCGGGGCGCAGGAGATCCCATGCGGCGGTGAGGAGTTCGCGTTGCAGGACGACCAGTTCGGCGACGTCGGCGGGCGTGCGCCGCCAGCGGGCCTCCGGGCGGCGACGCAGTGCGCCCAGGCCGGTGCACGGTGCGTCGACGAGGATACGATCGTAGCCAGGAGTGAGGCCGCTATCGCGGCCGTCGGCGACGTGCACGTCGACGGGAAGGTCGTGGACGGTCTTGCGGACCAACTCGGCGCGGTGTTCTGCCGGTTCGACCGCGTCGACGCGGTGGCCGTCGATTGCGGCGATCGCGCCGAGCAGGGCCGCCTTGCCACCGGGTCCGGCACACAGGTCGAGCCAGCGGCCATTGTCCGGACCATCAAGTTCCGCTCGGGTCAGCGCGAGCGCGACGAGTTGACTACCCTCGTCCTGCACTGCCGCCATACCTTCGCGGACCGGCTCCAGCTTGCCGGGATCGCCGCCGCCGTCGAGATAGACCGCGTACGGCGACCACTTGCCTTCTTCGCCGCCCGTCACCAGGGCCAGTTCCTCGGCGGTGATATCGCCGGGACGAGCCACCAGGTGCACGATCGGACGAGCATCGTCGGCGGCCAGCACGTCCCGCAACTCCCCGGCCCGCGCGCCGAGCGCATCCGCGAATGCCTGCGCGATCCACACCGGATGCGCGAATTCGAATGCCAACCGGCCCACCGGATCTCGCGGCGCGAGCTCATCCACCCACTGGTCGACGGACTTCTCCCCCGCCCTCCGCAGCACGGCATTGACGAAACCCGCTTTGCCCGCACCGAACTCCGTGCGCGCCAATGCCACCGAGGTATCCACCGCCGCATGCGCCCCGATCCGGGTACGCAGCAACTGATACACCCCGAGCCGCAGCACATCCAGCAGCGGCCCATCGATATCGTCAACCGGCCGCCCAGCGCCCGCCGCGATCACCGCGTCCAGCAGCCCGAGTGAACGGCAGGCCCCGTAGGTCAGTTCAGTCGCCAACGCCGCATCCCGCCCCGAAATCCGCCGGTCGCGCAGCAGCCCTGGCAGCACCAGATTCGCGTAAGCCTCCCGCTCCCGGACCGCCCGCAAAACATCCCGCGCCACGAGCCGCACCGGATCGCCGTGTGCTGCTGAATCCTTTTGCCGCCCAGGACTTTTCGGCGCGTCTGCACGCCTGTCCGAAGTGCCGCCGGCTCGGCCTGCCGCTGCCGCCGAGCCCCGCGCACGATTCGAACGCCGCTCATCACCACCGGCAGCCTGTCGCCCCGCATTCGATCCGGCCGAACTCGACTTCGCCGAGTGGCTGGCCCGCCGCTGCCCGCCGGACCCCGCGTCGCTTTCGTGTGAACGGCCACGCCGCTCTGCCGCAGACGAGGGTCCCCCACGCCGGTCATCGCCAGACCGTCTCGCGTCCCGGGGGTTGTCATCCCGTGCCGAAGACCGCCTCATGGCATCGTCACGCCGCGCCGAATCGTCCCGCCGGTCAGCTCCACCGCGCCGCGCGCTGCCCTGCCAGCCACCGCGCACCGAGCCTTTGCCCTGCGCCGATCCCGAACCTTTGCCCTGCGCCGATCCCGAACCTTCGCGCTGCGCCGATCCCGAACCTTTGCCCTGCGCCGATCCCGAACCTTCGCGCTGCGCCGATCCCGAACCTTCGCGCTGCGCCGATCCCGAACCTTCGCGCTGCGGCGAGCCCGAACCTTCGCGCTGCGGAGAATTGTCTCCCGATGATGCGGACTTGCGCTGATCGGTCATATTCCGCCGCTCTGATTGGGTCCGCGGCGCATCGCCGCGGATCTGGTCGGTGCGCCACGGTCGGACTTTGTCGTCGCGCCGAATGGACTGCGAATTCTTCTGTTGTGCACCACTTTTCGCTGATGTCGCGCGGGCGAGCCAACCAGCGTCGACGGCGGACTTGCGATTCGGCGTGGTCACTCGACCACCGCACCGGGCTGCAGGCGCGCACCGCGCGCCCAGTCGAGGGCCGACATCATCCGTTTGCCTTGCGGCTGAACCTGATCGAGGCGGACCGCGGTGGTTGCGGTGCCGACGAAGACTCCGGACTTGTGGACCTCGATCGTCCGTTCCGGCAGGACTTCCTCGACCATCTCGACGGGACCGACCTTCAAGCGGGTGCCGTTCACCTCGGTCCAGGCACCGGGTGCGGGGGTGACCGCGCGAATGCGGCGGTTGATCGCCAGCGCGGGCTGATCCCAGCGGATGTGCCCGGCCTCGACCGGCACCTTGGGTGCATAGGAAACACCGTCTTGCGCCTGCGGAACCGCTTGCAGCGTCCCGTCTTCCACGCCGTCGAGCGTCTTCTCCAGCAGCACCGCCCCGGTGTTCGCGAGCCGATCGAGCAACGCGCCCGCGGTATCGGTCACCGCGACCTTCTCGGTCACCACGCCGAAGACCGGGCCGGTGTCCAGCCCCGCCTCGATCTGGAACGTGGACGCGCCGGTGATCTCGTCGCCCGCGTCGATCGCCGCCTGCACCGGAGCCGCGCCACGCCACGCGGGCAGCAGCGAGAAGTGCAGATTGATCCAGCCGAAGCGCGGAATATCGAGCACCTGCTGCGGCAGCAGCGCACCGTAGGCCACGACCGGACAGCAGTCGGGCGCCAGTTCGGTGAGCTGCTCGATGAATTCGGGTTCGGCCGGGCGCCGCGGCGTCAGCACGGGAATGCCGTGCTCATCGGCGAGCCGCCCGACCGGCGACCGCTGCACCTTGCGTCCGCGTCCAGCGATGGCATCGGGGCGGGTCAGCACGGCGAGCACCTCGTGCCGCTCCGAATCGATGAAACGCTGCAGCGACGGGACCGCCGGTTCCGGTGTGCCCGCGAAGACAATGCGCATCAGCGACCCCGTCCGAACGGTCCGGCCTCGGTCGAGCCGAGCGCACGCGAACTGCGCACGGTGATACCCGCGCTGAACCAATCGGATTCGCGAATGGTGCGCATCGCCTCCTTGCGCTGCGCGGGATCGAGCCGATCGATGAACAGCACACCATCCAAATGATCGGTCTCGTGCTGTACGCAGCGGGCCAGCAGGCCCTCGGCCGCCAATTCCACCGGCTCACCGTTCACATCGACACCGGCGGCCCGCACCCGCAGCGCGCGGCGCGTGTCATAGCGCAGCCCGGGGATCGACAGGCAGCCCTCGGGCCCGACCTGCTCCTCCGCACCCACTACCTCATAGGTCGGATTGATCAGATGCCCCCTGGCGTCCTCGGTGTCGTAGACGAAAACCCGCAGCCCGACGCCGATCTGCGGCGCGGCCATCCCGACCCCGCCGTCATCGTGCATGGTCTCGGTCAGGTCGGTGACCAACTGCCGCAGCTCACGATCGAATTCGGTGACCTCCGCCGCACGTGATCGCAGGATGGGATCGCCGAAGAGGCGAACGGGCTGAATGGTCACGGCGGCGGCTCCCCAAAACGATGAACACGGTCGATTCATTCTAGAGAGAGACACCGTTCACACCGATCTCCCCGACCGAACGGGAAAAAGCTGGTAGAACTCCAATGCGGTCCGGGCGGGGTGTTCACCCCTCCGCCCGGCCGCCTGTGCTTGTCAAGCTTATTTCCGGCTTGTTTCCAAGCACGCTGAACGTCGACCGCGTCGCTGAACCGACGTAGCGTCGATGGGGTGATTGTTCCTGAGCACCTGCCGACCACCGTCGGCGAGTTGCGCGCGGGCGGCCATCTGCCGCGCAGCGTGAAGTCCGAGATTCGCGAGAACCTGTTGTCCCGGTTGGGTTCCGGCGACGATCCGTGGCCGGGCATCGTCGGCTTCGATCGGACCGTCCTGCCGCAACTGGAACGTGCGCTGCTGGCCGGGCACGATGTCGTACTGCTCGGTGAGCGCGGCCAGGGCAAGACCCGGCTGCTGCGCACCATGATCGGCCTGCTCGACGAGTGGACACCCGTCATCGCGGGTACCGAACTGGGCGAGCATCCGCTGGCGCCGATCAGCCCGGCCGGTCGCCGATCGGCCGAGGAGTTGGGCGACGACCTGCCGGTCACCTGGCGGCACCGCTCCGAGCGTTACGCGGAGAAGCTCGCAACTCCGGACACCTCGGTCGGTGACCTGATCGGCGATGTCGACCCGGTCAAGGTGGCCGAGGGCCGCAGCCTCGGCGATCCCGAGACCATCCACTTCGGGCTCGTACCGCGCGCGCACCGCGGCATCGTCGCCATCAACGAATTGCCCGATCTCGCCGAACGCATCCAGGTCGCGCTGCTGAATGTGATGGAGGAGCGCGATATCCAGGTCCGTGGTTACACCCTCCGACTACCCCTGGATGTGCTGCTCGTCGCCACCGCCAACCCCGAGGACTACACCAACCGCGGCCGGATCATCACCCCGCTCAAGGACCGGTTCGGCGCGGAGATCCGCACCCACTATCCGCTGAGTGTCCCGGCCGAGGTGGCGCTGGTCCGGCAGGAGGCCGAATTGGTGGCCGAGGTCGGCGACCCGCTGATCGAGGTGCTCGCCCGGTTCGTGCGGCACCTGCGCGAATCGTCCGCGATCGACCAGCGCTCCGGCGTGTCCGCGCGATTCGCGGTGGCCGCCGCCGAGACGGTGGCGGCTGCCGCACTGCGCAGATCGGCGCTCACCGGCGAGCGTCCCGCCGTCGCGCGACCCGTCGACCTCGAATCCGTGCCCGCGGTATTGCGCGGCAAGCTGGAATTCGAGTCCGGGGAGGAAGGCCGTGAGCAGGAACATCTCACACATCTGATGCGGCGTTCGTTCGCCGAGGCCGGGAGTGCGCTGCTCGGTGGGCTGAATCTGCGACCGTTGGCGGAGGCGGTCGGCGACGGCCATCTGGTCACCACCGGCGAACGCGTCCCGGGCAAGGATATGCTCTCCGCGCTGCCGGAACTGCCTGTCCTGCACGAGGTCGCGCGTCGGCTCGGCGTCGGCGCCGACGAACCGGCGGCCCGCATCGCGTCTGCGGTCGAATTCGCGCTGGAAGCCCTTTATCTGGCTCGTCAGATAGCCAAGGACTCCGACGGCGGCGTCGCGGTATACGGCTCATGACCGCCCCCGACCGCTACGCCTACGGGCCCTATCACGATGGACCCGATCCGCTGGCGCCTCCGCTCGATCTGCGCGAGGCGCTGGACCAGATCGGGCGCGACGTGATGGAGGGCAGCTCCCCCCGCACCGCACTGGAGGAGTTGCTGCGGCGCGGTATGCGAGAAATGCGAGGGCTCGATGAGCTCACCCGGCAGGTGTGGCAGCGCCGCGCCGAGATCAGTAGACGGCACCGGCTCGACGGCACCCTGCAACAGGTCCGTGAACTGCTGGAACAGGCTCTGAAAGCCGAACGCCGCGAGCTATTTCCGGATCCCTCCGATGACGCCAGGTTCGCCGAGGCACAGCTGGACGCATTGCCGCCGAGCACCGCGGCCGCCGTCAACGAGCTCGCCGAATACCAATGGCGCTCCGAGACCGGTAGGGAGAACTACCAGAAGATCCGCGACCTGCTCGGACAGGAACTGCTCGAATCCCGGTTCCAGGGCATGAAACAGGCACTGGAGAACACCGCTCCGCAGGATGTCGAGCGCGTCGGACGGATGCTGTCCGATCTGAACAACCTGCTCGCGGCGCATGCGCGAGGCGAGAACACCGAACAGCAATTCGCCGAATTCATGGCCGAGCACGGCGAATTCTTCCCGGAGAATCCGCGCAATACCGACGAACTGATCGACGCGCTCGCCGCCAGGTCCGCCGCTGCCCAACGCATGTTGAACTCGATGTCCGCCGAGCAGCAAGCCGAACTGGCCGAGCTGATCGGGCAGGCATTCGGCGATCCACGCATTGCCCAGCAGGTCGCCGCCCTCGACGCCGCGCTGCGGGCGCTGCGGCCGGGCGAGGACTGGGACTCCGCCCAGCGGTTTCGCGGCAACGATCCATTGGGCCTGGGTGCGGGCACCCAAGCCCTGCAGGATCTCGCCGAACTCGACGCGCTCGCCGAACAGCTCAGCCAGTCCTATCCGGGCGCCAGCCTCGAGGATATCGATCTGGACGCCTTGGCCCGCCAACTCGGCGACGACGCGAGCGTGGATGCCGCCCGGTTGGCCGAACTGGAACGCGAACTGCGCAGACAGGGCGTATTCGAACGAGCACCGGACGGCTCACTTCGGTTGACGCCCAAGGCTCTACGACGGCTCGGTGAGACCGCGCTGCGCGATGTCATCGGGCGGTTGCGGTCCCGTCGCGGCGAGCGGGATACCCGATTGGCCGGTGCGGCGGGCGAGCCGACCGGCGCCACCCGGGCATGGCAGTTCGGCGATACCGAACCGTGGGACGTGCCGAGGACCGTGCGCAACGCGGTGCTGCGGTCGATGTCGGTCGGCCGTCGCGGCGTCACGCTCGATGTGTCCGATGTCGAGATCATGGAAACCGAGCAGCGCTCCCGGGCCGCCGTTGCGCTCTGCGTCGACACCTCGTGGTCGATGGTGCAGGAGGGCAGGTGGCTGCCGATGAAGCGCACTGCCCTCGCGGTGCATCAGTTGATCAGCACCCGGTTCCGCTCCGACGCACTGAGCCTGATCACCTTCGGCCGGCACGCCACCACCGTCGATATCGGCGAACTGACTGCGCTGGAAGGCGTTTGGGAACAGGGCACCAACCTGCACCACGCATTGCTGCTGGCCGCACGCCATTTGCGCAGGCATCCGGACGCGGTGCCCGTCGTGCTCGTCGTGACCGATGGCGAGCCGACCGCGCACCTGGAATCGAACGGTGCGGCGTACTTCAATTGGCCGACCGCACCGCGCACCCTGGCCGTGACAATGGCCCAGGTCGACGCCTTGGCCAAGCTCGGCGCATCGGTCACCGTCTTCATGCTCGGCGAGGACCCGAGCCTGGCCGCATTCGTCGATTTGGTGGCCCGCCGCAGCGGCGGTCGCGTCGTCGCCCCGGACCTGGACGGACTCGGCGCCGCCGTGGTCAGCGACTACCTGCACGGCAGGCGCGGTTGATCCGCTAGTCGTCGACCACGACCACCTTTCCGGTGGCGTGGCCGTCCTCCTGGTAGCGCACGGCCGCCGGGATTTCGGTGAAGGGATAGGTCCGGTCGATGACCGGGGTGATCTTTCCGTCCTCGATGAGCTCGGTAAGCGCGAGGAGGTTTTCCCTGTTCCGAGTGCATCGGGTCACCTCCGCCAGCGCGACTCGCTGCGAGATGAAGGGCGCGAGCGCCAACGCCGCGAACATCCGCCCGGCGGGTTGCACCCAACGACCCGCCGGACCGCCGACCGCGACATAGGCGCCCTTGGCGGTCAGCACCCGGCGACATGCCGACATCGAGCGGCTTCCCGCGATATCCACCAGCAGGTCGTAGCGCTGCCCGTTGCGCGTGAAATCCGCTGCGGTGTAGTCGATTACCGCATCCGCACCGAGCGAGCGGATCAGCTCGGTGTTCCGCGTGCCACAGATGCCGGTGACCACCGCGCCGAACGCATGCGCGAGTTGTACGGCGAATGTGCCGACACCTCCCGACGCGCCATTGATCAATACCCGCTGCCCGGCTTGGATCCGTCCCTCGTCACGCAGGGCCACCAGCGCGGTATTGGCCGCCAGCGGTACCGCGGCCGCCTGCTCGAATGACAGGTTCTTCGGCTTCGGCGCCAATTCACTTTCCCGGACACAGACGTACTCGGCGAAGCCACCCCCTTTGAGCATCGCGAATACCTCGTCACCGGGCTGGAATCCGGTCACGGCCTTGCCGACAGCTTCGACCACCCCCGCCACGTCCGCGCCGAGGATGGCGATGGACGGCTTGCGCAATCCGACGCCGCCACCCATCAGCCGCGCGATATACGGCTCGCCGCGTAGGAAGTGCCAGTCATAGGGCTGGACCGAAGTGGCACGCACCCGAACCAACACCTCGTCGTCGGCGGGTACCGGCTGGTCGATATCGGTGAGAGTCAGCTGTTCCGGTGGTCCGAATGCGCGAAGGACATAGGCCTTCATCATGTTCTCCTCAGATCTCGGCACCGAGACGCCACCCGCGCTCATGAGCCTTACAACGTAAGGTACCCTTACGTTGTAAGGCTCGTCAATGGCTGCCGCGAGGCACGCCGACCGAAGTCGTTGCAGATCAAGCAGTCTCACGCAGACGGTCGAGACCGTCGAGAATCAGATCGAGCGCGAATTCGAATTCGAATTGGTCATCACACCAACCCAGCGTCGAGTCCGGATCGTCGTGGGCGACCTCTCGCAACATCCCGACCAGGTTCGGGAGCGCCTCGGCCATTCCGTCGAGCGCGGCCATGGCTTCGGCATCCATCGGTCCGTCGCCGGGATCGAACAACTCCTGGGTGAAACCCAGTGCCCGACTACCGAGCACATGCATCGCATGGTGGGTCTGGTCGTAGGAGAAGCCGCCTTCGCGCATCAGCCCGAGCAGGCCGTCGTAGTAGCGCAGCACGGCCTGGCTGGTATTGGTCCGCGTCTGGAATACACCGGGCGCCCACGGATGTCGGAGCAGCACCTCGCGTGCGGACAGAATCCGCTGCCGCACGGCCTGCTTCCACGCGGTACCGGCAGCGGGCACATCGATGTCGGCAACGACCTCGTTGATCTCCCCCGCGATGACGTCGACGACGCCGTCCAGCACGTCTTCCTTGTTGGCCACGTGGTGATATAGCGACATCGCCTCGACCCCGAGCAGTTCCGCCAACCGACGCATAGTCAGCGCTTCGATACCACTCGTGTCAGCGACGCCGATCGCCGTGGAAAGTACTCGCATCCGGCTCAATGGGATTCGAGACTCGACTTCGGCCGCCACTTACGCATCCTCCCATACGGCGTAAGTCCGGCATGGACAGCTGCGCCGGGCGGAGGGTCGATACCTCCGCCCGGTCGCCCGAACTGCGCGTTCAGGAATGTCCGGCGATGATGACCTCGGGAATGCCGGTGCCGAGCGGCACCTCTCGGCACGTCGGAGCCGGTGCGTGGACCGGATCCAGCGTCCGCAGCAACAGTTCCTGCACGAACGGGTCGTAGACCATGTGGAAGTGACCGGTCTGGTCGATCGCGCATTCGTCCTGCAGTGCGATGTTCTCCACGTTCGGGCCGTGCAGTGCGATATTGCTGAACGGCTGGATCATCTCGTCGACTCGGCTGCCGATGGTCACGTAGTGCGGGCCGGGCACGGTGTCACCGCCCGCATTCAGTTCGATCATCAGCGGCGAGCCCTGCACCTGCTGCACCGCCGCGAGTGAGGTGACCTGCGCAAAGGCTTGCAGCGCACCCGGAATCGACTGCGCCACCGGCACCAGCCCATACATCACCCCGCCGTAGCTCGGCGACGCGAGGCCGATCCACTGACCGACCTTCGGCGCGCCACCGAGCTTGTTCACGTAGTAGCGAGTGACGTTGGCGCCCTGGGAAAATCCGACGATATCGACCTGGGTGGCATTGGTGGCGGCCAGTACCTGGTCGACGAATGCGCCGAACTGATAGGCGCTCACCCACATGTCCTCGGTGCCCCAGGTGTCTTTGCCCGGTGCACCGCCATAGTTGAGCGCGAAGACACAGAAGCCGAGCGCCGAGATCTGCGGCCCGATGGCCGCCCAGTCGGAGTACGCCGAGGAATCGGTGCCGTGCGCCAGGACGACCGGGCGAGGATGCTCGGCGGTCGGCTTGCAGTCGAAGTTGTTGGTACCAGCCGGGGCAACGTTCTTGTGCGCCTTCTGATACACCGCCGCGGCCAGATGGTCCGATTGGGACGGACCGATTTGGGTGGGCACATCCGGCGGCCGATATCCGGCGATCTGGGCACTAACCGGCGCGGGATCAGCTGGTTCGGCACCCGCCATGGGTGCCGCGCCGGAGCCGACGAAGACGGCTCCGGCCAAGACACCGGCAGACACCACGCGCCTGAACTGTGATACTCCCCAACCCCACTGACCGCTCGGCTGTTCCATATCACAATGATGTACCCGATCCGCTCGAAAAGTGCACGCTCAGGCGGCGTTTCACACTGCCATCACTTTTCGGGGGCGTCGTCCTCGGCGAGAATGCGGTATAGCGATTTACGCGCCTCGGTAAGCACCTCCGCGGCCCGAGCCGCCTGCTGCGGAGTACCCGCCGCCGCGACCTGAGCGGCCGCACCCATCAGCTGTCCGATCAGCGCGCGCAGATCCATCGCCTGAGTGCCCACGTCTTCCTTGACATCGGCCCAGGGATCGCCGAGTTCGTCCCGATGCTCGACGACATAGGTCTCGCCCGCGTCGGTGAGCTTCGCGGTCTTGCGACCGGCGACCTTCTCGATGAGCACCAGACCCTCGTCCTCGAGCTGCGCGAGCGCGGGGTAGATGGATCCCGGGCTCGGGCGCCAGACATCGTCGCTGCGCTCCCTGATCTGCTGGATCAGCTCGTAACCGTGCATCGGACGCTCGGTGAGCAGCAACAACACCGCGGCACGCACGTCACCGCGCCTGCCCCGGCCACCGCGGCCGCGCCCACGTCCGAATCCCGGACCGAAGCCGGGCCCGAAACCAGGACCGAAGCCCGGTCCGAACTCGGGTCCGAAACCGTGCCGCCCACCGCGGCGATGCTGGCGACGACCGGCGTCGCCCTCGTCGTGACCAGGCTTCCGCCAGCGGCCGCGACCTCTGAATTCTCCGTATTCGATGTTCTCCATGTCAGCCTCCTCAGGCTCCCGTGTATATCTCACGCTATCGACGATATATCGGCAATGCATCGCATGCAAGGGTGACCGGCGACACGAACCGACCGGGCGCTCTGAAACGAGGAATGGGCCGCACATCGGTCGATGCGCGGCCCGCGTAGGGAGTTGTCACATGAGCGGGTTGTCCCCGTGGAGCAAGTCACCACCGAATGTCGCGCGGCAAGTCGAAGCGCCAGAATACGAACTCCCCATCTCTTTCCGCTTCCGGTTATGGCGCAAGCGAATCGATCCAGCGCTCGAGCCGATGCCCCTCGGTCACCATCAGTTCCGGATCGCGGAAGGTATTGGTCAGCAACGAAATCCCCTGATAGGCAGCGAACAGCGCAACCGCGAGCTCCCGCGCATCCACGCGACCCATTGCCATGAACTGCCGTTCGATCCAGTCGAGCAGCGTGCGAATACTCGCCGCCGATGCCAACTCCAGGCCGTCGCCACGTTTACCCAGCTCCGAGGCCAGAGTTCCAGTGGGGCAACCGAATCGCACGGCGCGGTCACGCTGGTCCACCCAGCCGCGGACCAGCGCCTTCAGCCGGTCTTGCGGCTCGTCGCACTGCTCGAGCGTGGTGATCAGCTCCTGCAGCGTCTGCGCATGCGCGCCGAGTGCCGCCTCGACCAGCTGATCCTTGGTCTTGAAGTAGTAGTACACATTGCCGAGCGGAACATCGGCGACCCGCGCGATATCGGCGATCGTTGTCTTCTCGACGCCCTGCTCGTGGAACACCTGGGCGGCCGCGGCGGCAAGGCGTTCACGCTTGCCCGCCTTGGGTGTCCCGCGCCGACCTTCGACTGAGTTAGTCACACAACTAACTATAGACAAGCGCCAGACCATCGGCTACGTTCATTTAAGTCAGTCAACTAACTCAGGAGTGAATGTGATCGTAGTGACCGGAGCGACCGGCAATATCGGACGCACCCTCGTGCGGCACCTCGCCGGCGCCGGTGAGCAGGTGACCGCCGTATCCCGCGGGAATCAGGACATCGTCGTGCCCGACGGCGTGCGGCATCGGCGGGCCGATCTCGCCGATCCCGAAAGCCTCTCCCCCGCAGTCGAAAACGCGGATGCGCTCTTCCTGCTGCTGACCGGGCCGCAGCTGGTGACCGGACCGGATCCGGCGCGGTTCGTCGAGGTCGCCGCGGCGGGTGGGGTCAAGAAGGTGGTGCTGCTGTCGTCGCAGGCGACGGGTACCCGGCCAGGACTGGCCGCACATGCGCGACTCCATGTGTTCGAGTCCGCGCTGCAGCGATCGGAGTTCGACTGGACGATTCTGCGGCCCACCGGATTCTTCTCCAACACCTACGCGTGGATCGAGTCGATCCGGGCCGAGCAGGTGATTGCCGCACCCTTCGCCGATACCGCACTGCCCGCTATCGATCCGGAAGATATCGCCGAGGTCGCCGCAATCGTATTGCGCACGGACGGCCACTCCGGACGTACCTATGAACTGACCGGTCCCGCCGCGATCAGTCCGCGCCAGCAGGCCCAAGCCGTCGAAGAGGCGGTGGGAATTTCGCTGCAATTCGTCGAATTGACCCGCGAACAGGCGCGTTCCGGCATGTTGCGATTCATGCCGGAGGATGTCGCGGACGGCACGCTCGATATCCTCGGCACGCCGACACCGGCCGAGCAGCAGGTCAGCACCGATGTCGAGCGGGTGCTCGGACGGCCCGCGACATCGTATGCCGAATGGGCGCAGCGCAATCGCGCCATCTTCGGCTGACGTCTCACCACCAACTCGAATCTGCTACTCGCGCTTGCGATCTTGCACACGCCGAGGGCGAGCAACTGGTCGTCGAGGTAGAAGTGTCGCCGCGAGAGACGATCACCACCACTGGCTATGAGCTGCGCATGACGGGTACCGGCACACCTTGTGCCGATACCGCCGACAAAGGCGTGTCAGTGGTGATGGTCGCGCCAGCTGCGGGGCTGCACGGGGGTCGCGGCGGGACGGGTGCACTGCGGCACAGGGCGGCTGGTCGGGCCCCAGGTGGCGTTCCCGGCCGCGCCCGCGCGCCAGGACTGTTCCGAGGGGCTACGTCCCTCGGGGTTGTCCTCGCACGCCTCGCCGCGGCCGTAGGCGTCATGTCGAGCAGGCCGCGGGACCCGTTGACCCGCTCGTTGCCACGGCCCGTCGCGGCGGTGAGTGCCAGGCGCTCGTTGGGGGATCAGCCGATGTCGACCGGGTCGATTTGGACGCGGAGGGGGGCGTCGGAGCGGTGGGTGCTGCGGACGGCCTGGGCGGCCGTGAGAGCGCGGGCGAGGGCGGCGCCGGAGGTGCGGTGCACGCGCAGAAGCATGCGTTCGACTTCGGCGGAGGTATCGCCGCTGTCGAAGGGTTTGCGGGCGCCGGGTGGGAGGGGTACCGGGCCGAGGATGTCGACATTGCCGGGAAGCTTTGCGGCGGAGAGCAATTCGGCGATGGAGTCGGAGGTGCCGTCGATGGCGGCCATGCGGACGGCGGGTGGAAAGCCGACCTCGGCGCGGGCGGCCACCTCGGCGCGGGCGTGGCCGACCGGATCCCAGCGCAGTAGCGCCTGGACGGTGGGTAGCGAAGGTTCGGCCATCACGATGACCTGGCCGTGATTGCGCACCAGGGTGGCCGCCGACATCCAGCGGCGCAGGGTGTCCTCGGCGGCGCGCAGGTCAGCGCGGCTCAGCAGCGCCCAACCGTCGAGTAGCAATGCGACGCCGTAGCCGCCGGGCAGCACCGGTTCGGCGCCGACGGTCGCCACGATCACCTGAGGTCCCGGTTCCACCGTGTCGAGTACCGCGCCGCCGCTGGATCCGCGAATCGGTACGCCGGGAAAGGCCCGACCGAGTTCCTCGGCGGTCCGGGCCGCACCGATCACCACCGCACGTAGCGCTCTGGAAGCACAAGCCGGACAACGGAAGGCGGCCTCGGTGATACCGCACCAGCGGCATGCTGGACTGTGCGCGGTGTCGGCGCGATGCCCAGCTCGCCCGTCCGGCAAGGAAAGTGGGCCATTGCAGTGCCGACATCGTGCGGGCGTACGGCATTTCGCGCAGGCCAGCGCCGGAATGTATCCGCGCCGCGGCACCTGCACCAGCACCGCGGCACCTTCCTTCAGCGCGGATCGCGCGGCAGCGTAACCAACGGCGGGAATGCGGACCGCGCGCGCGACCGGGTCACGCTCCATCGCGATATCGGAATCACCCGGTGCGCTGATGCGCGGGGAGAATTTGCGCACCATCGCACGATCGGCGACCAGATCGTGCGCCCACCCCGAATCGACCACGGCCTGGATCTCCGCCGTCCGCGCGAATCCGGCCGCGACGAATGCCGCCCCGGTGTCATGTGCCCGCAGCATCGCGACCTCGCGCGCATGCGGATACGGCGCCCGAGGTTCGGCATAGGTGTCGTCGCCGTCGTCCCAGATCGCGATCAACCCGAGATCAATTGTGGGAGCGAACACCGCACTGCGCGTCCCGACAATCACCCGCGCGGTTCCCCGCAATGCCGCCAACCACCGCCGATACCGCGCGGCCGGCCCCAACCCCGCAGCCAACCCGACCGCCGAATCCCCGACCAGCCGAACACATTCCGCCAGCACGCGATCCAGATCCCGCTGATCCGGGACCATCAGAATCGCGCTACGCCCCCGCCCCACGACAACCGCCGCCAATTCCGCCAGCCGTCGCGCCCAATCCTCCCCCGGCACCGCCTGCCACCCCGCCCGCACCCCTTTCCCCTGCCCGAGCGCCGACACAAACGCCGCCCCGTGGATGTACCGTTCCCACGGCCGCAGTTCCACACCGTCCGGCATACCGGTGCCGCCCGAATCAGCCAGCACCGCAACAACATTTGCCGATTCGTCAGCCACGACAGCGCGTTCACCCACCGGCGCGTCAGCGTCCTCGGGTTCCGCCTCCACTCGTCCGTCGGCGGCAGCGACACCGTCCTGCCGTGCCGATGTCACGGCACCAGAATCCACCACCGATTCGATCGAATCCGCCGACAGCGACTCCGATCCAGCACCAGCAGCCGTCACATGACCGTCCGAGCACGAAGACACCGGAGCAGTACCGAACCGATCGCGAACGTCGACTGCCTCGTCCTCGCCACCCACCGTCGGAGCATCGACGGAATGCTCGAGCGCCGCGACCGCATCGTCGGACACAGCGGATTCGACAGAATCAGCCCATGTCGGCGAATCACCCACCGTCGGCAGGTCACGCGAATCCGCCACCGCCGCTGCGGTATTCGGAGTTCCAGCAGGCCCGACAGCATCAGCAGCCAAAGCTGGCGAGTCAGTTACCAGCGCGGGATCTGGCGACGGTGAACCGGGCGAGGACGGGGCGGCCGCCGTCGTCGCGCCCCCGTTCTCGGTGCGCGCATGCCGGGGCGGGATCGCGAGCCGCAGAACATCCGCGCGGGTCCCTGCGTAGCGGGCGGCCACGGCGGTGGCCAGCTTCAGGATTTCCGGGGTCAGGACGCGTTCGGCGGAGACCACGCGTTCGAGTTTGACCATTTTCCCGGTGTGGTCGCTGTGGGACAGGCGGGCCAGCAGATACCCGTCGACGAGGCGGCCCGCGAAACGGACGCGGACTCGGACGCCGGGTTGGGCGATTTCGTCCAGCTCAGGAGGAACCAGATAGTCGAAGTCGCGGTCCAGGTGAGCAGGCGACAGCAGCGGGAGCACCCGGGCGATCGGGTGTCCCGCTGCTGTCGAATCGTGCGTTGCCGTGGCTCCCGCCCCTGCGGAAGCCACGGCGGTGAGGTCCGCTGTGGGTTCGTGCACGCGGGCCCCCGATATGCCTACAGACCCACGGCTGCGCGCAGCTTATCGGCGCGCATCAGGCAGGGCTTCCCATTGCAGGTCCG
>NZ_BDBY01000170.1 GCF_001613225.1 Nocardia pseudovaccinii NBRC 100343 | reverse complement strand
TCGGTGTGTTCCCAGGGCAGGTCGACGTCGGTGCGGCCGAAGTGGCCGTACGCGGCGGTCGGCGCGTAGATCGGGCGCAGCAGGTCGAGGTCGCGGATGATCGCGCCGGGGCGCAGATCGAAGACCTCGGTGATGGCCGTGGCGATGCGCGCCGGATCGACCTTCTCGGTGCCGAAGGTCTCGACGAACAGACCGACCGGTGCGGCCTTGCCGATGGCGTAGGCGACCTGGACCTCGACCCGTTCGGCGAGTCCGGCCGCGACGACATTCTTGGCGACCCAGCGCATGGCGTAGGCGGCCGAACGGTCCACCTTCGACGGATCCTTACCGGAGAACGCGCCACCACCGTGACGAGCCATGCCGCCGTAGGTGTCGACGATGATCTTGCGGCCGGTCAGGCCCGCATCACCCATCGGACCACCGAGGACGAACTTGCCGGTCGGGTTCACCAGCAGGCGAATATCGGAGACATCCAGCGGCGCGGGCAGATCAAGATCGGCGAGCACCACGTCGACGACCTTCTCGCGGATATCGGGTGCCAGCAAGTTGTCCAGGTCGATATCGGCGGCGTGCTGCGTGGAGATCACGACCGTATCCAGGCGGACCGGACGGTCACCGTCGTATTCGATGGTGACCTGGGTCTTACCGTCGGGACGCAGGTACGGTAGCACTCCCGACTTGCGAACCTCGGTCAGCCGACGCGAGAGCCGGTGCGCGAGCGCGATCGGCAGCGGCATCAGCTCGGGTGTGTCGGTGTTGGCATAGCCGAACATCAGGCCCTGGTCGCCAGCGCCCTGCCGCTCGATCTCGTCATCCGATCCGGCGGTACGCGCCTCGTGCGAGGTGTCGACGCCCTGTGCGATATCCGGCGACTGTGCGCCGATCGCAATATTCACACCGCAGGAATTTCCGTCGAAACCCTTTGCGGACGAGTCGTATCCGATTTCCAGAACCTTTTCGCGGACGATTTTCGGAATATCCGCATAAGCCGACGTGGTTACCTCACCCGCGACGTGCACCTGGCCGGTGGTCACGAGAGTTTCCACCGCGACCCGGCTGCGCGGATCCGCCGCGAGCAGGGCGTCGAGGATGGAATCGCTGATGGCGTCACAGATCTTGTCCGGATGACCTTCGGTCACGGACTCACTGGTGAAAAGGCGGCTGCCAGACGTGGGCACAGTTCTTCCCTCTCCCTCAACGGGTTACTCGTATCGGATTGCGACGGTAACGCGATGTGGCCACCGCACAACCCTTCATTCAGACTATTCCAAACCACCGACGCGACGGGGTTGACGACAGGCAACTGTCTCAGACTATTGAAATCCGTCGATATGTCGGGCCGGGGCTCCAGCCTCCAACACATCGACCAGTCCGGGTTGCGGTCGACAACAGCCTAACCATCACGCGGCGGTGTATCCACCGGACATCCTCGATGCACAGCACAATCCAAGCGCCGCAACGATTCTCAGCGCAGCAGCGGACCGAGCGCGTCCAGCACCCGGCTCGCGAGCAATGCCTTCGATCCGTGGTCGAGCGCCTGTTCGGTGCCGTCGGCACCGAGCAGCCAGCCGTCGTTGGTGTCGACCTCGAACGCCTTGCCCTCGCCGACCGCGTTGACGACCAGCAGATCACAGCCCTTACGCGCCAGTTTGGCCCGCGCGTGCGTGAGCACATCGCCGTGCTCGTCACCGGTCTCGGCGGCAAAGCCGACGATCGCGGTTCCGGGTAGCTGACCATCGCGTCGCGACTGAACGAGTCCGGCGAGAATGTCGTCGGTCTTGGTCAGCGGGATCACGTCGGGCTCGTGCGCGCCCTTCTTGATCTTGGCAGCGGCCACGGTGGTCGGCCGGAAGTCGGCGACGGCCGCGGCCATGATCACCGCGTCCGCACCGAGCGCATGCTTCTCGACGGCGGTCTTGAGCTGTTCGGCGGTGGTGATGTGCACGAGATCCACGGCGGCGGGTGCGGCCATCTCGATGGTGTTGCCCGCGATCAACGTGACGTGGGCGCCGCGCTGCGCGGCGACCCTGGCCAATGCGTAGCCCTGCTTGCCGGAGCTGCGATTGCCGAGGAAACGCACCGGATCCAGCGGTTCCCTGGTGCCGCCCGCGGTGATCACCACGCGGCGGCCCGCCAGATCACGCGGGATGGCGTCGGCGCGTTCCAGCAGCAGCGTCGCCAGCCCGAAGATCTCCTCGGGCTCGGGCAACCGGCCGGGACCCGTATCGGTACCGGTCAACCGGCCCGACGCGGGTTCCATGACGATCGCACCGTGCGCGCGCAGCGTCGCGACATTGGCGACGGTGGCCGGATGCTCCCACATCTCGGTATGCATCGCGGGCGCGAACAACACCGGACATCGGGCCGTCAGCAAGGTGGCGGTGAGTAGATCGTCGGCGCGGCCCTGTGCGGCACGAGCCATCAGATCGGCGGTCGCCGGGGCGATGACCACAAGGTCCGCCTCCTGGCCCAACCGCACGTGCGGCACCTCGGGGACATCGGTGAACACATCGGTGTGCACCGGATTCCCGGACAGCGCCTCGAAGGTTGCCTTACCGACGAACTGCAGCGCCGACTCGGTGGGGATCACCCGTACCTGATGCCCGGTCTCGGTGAACCGGCGCACGATCGAACAGGCCTTATAGGCGGCGATCCCTCCGCCGACGCCGACGACGATCCGTGTGGTCACTACGCCTCCGGCCTAGATGTGGTTGTTACTCGCCTTCGGAGTGCTCGAGCAGGTCGGAGTGGATCTCACGCATCGCGACCGACAGCGGCTTCTCCTGCAGACCCGGCTCGACCAGCGGGCCGACGTATTCGAGGATGCCGTCGCCGAGCTGGTTGTAGTAGTCGTTGATCTGACGGGCCCGCTTGGCCGCGTAGATCACCAGCGCGTACTTGGACGAGGTGCGCTCGAGCAGCTCGTCGATCGGCGGGTTGGTGAGGCCGACCGGAGTGTCGTATGCGGGCGCGGGCTTGATGTCCGTACTGCTCACTGAGAGGGCTCCTGCGGGGATCGGTTCTTCGGGCTGGGTGGTTTTCCGAGAGTGCGGGTCACGAACTCGAATTTGTGCTAACGAACAACGATACCAACTGCTCACAGGCGCTGGTCACCTCGTCGTTCACTATGACGATGTCGAACTCGTCACAGGCCGCCAATTCCGTCCTGGCGGTCTCCAACCTGCGGGCGATCACCTCGGGTGATTCGGTACCCCGCGCGGTCAGCCGGGAAACCAGTTCCTCCCAGCTGGGCGGGGCGAGAAATACCAGCAGCGCCTCCGGCATGGCCTTGCGCACCGACCGCGCGCCCTCGAGGTCCACCTCGACGAGCACCGGCAGGCCGGCGGCGAGTGCGTCACGCACCGGTTTCGCCGGAGTACCCGAGCGCTGCAGTCCCCCGTGGATATCAGCCCACTCGAGGAGTTCGCCCGCCGCGATCATGGCGTCGAACTCCTCCCGGGACACAAACCGGTAGTCGCGGCCTTCGACCTCCCCGGGCCGGGGGGCCCGGGTTGTCGCCGACACGCTGAAGACCAGTTGGGGCAGTCGCTCGCGGACGCAGCGGACCACGGTCGACTTGCCCACGGCCGAGGGGCCGACCAGTACTACCAGTCGACCCTTCCGCGTGTGTTCGACCACCTTGGTGGTCAGGCGAAGTCGAATCGGGCGAGCAGCGCCTTGCGCTGCCGATCACCCAGTCCGCGCAGACGCCGGGTGGGGGCGATCTCCAGCTCGCTCATGATTTCCGCCGCCTTGACCTTGCCCACCTTGGGCAGGGCCTCCAGCAGCGCCGACACCTTCATCTTGCCGAGGATCTCGTCGGTTTCGGCGTCGGTGAGGACCTGCTTCAGGTCGGTGCCGCCACGCTTCAGGCGCTCCTTGAGCTCCGCCCGAGCACGGCGAGCGGCAGCCGCCTTCTCCAAAGCAGCGGCGCGCTGCTCGTCAGTCAGCTGGGGAAGGGCCACGGTTCCTCCGTCTCATCGTTCATTGCATCAACTCCTGCCGGTAACCCAGCAGTCTCAGCGACCGTACCCACGACGTTGCCCGATTGCGAACCCACCCCCCAGGTCAGCGCATGATTCGCCGATGTCGTAAGGGTGGGCCCGACGGGATGCGCACAGCGCGTCGATCGCTGCGGTGATCCTACCGCCGAAATCTCGAAATGCCCCGCTAGCAGGGCTTTTTCATACCGAAACTGGGTTAGCGGAGCGGTTGCGGTGTCAACCCGCATCGGACCAGCAACCGGTCACGTGTCCGACCTGGAATTTTCTAGGATTTTTCCGCGTGTCGCGTTGTTCTTGCGCGTGTCGGAGGCTCGAAACGACCGATTTCAGGCTTCCGTACCTCCCGAACCGACGCCGGACACACGGAGCGCAACAAAATCCTGGAATTCGCCTGGACCGCAGCGCGGCGAGAGCGAACGGCACTCTGTGCCGGTCCAGTTGGCTCCGTGATCGATCAGGACGCCGCCTCGGCCACCGATATGCCGAATGGCGGGGAAATCGGCGCAGCGGGCCGCACAGCTGTTCGATATGACACGTCATCCCCGATCAACATGCCTTCCCCCGCCCGAAACGCGAAATGGACCGACGCCGAAGCGCCGGTCCATGTAATCGTCACGCGTCATCGCCGCAGGAAGGCGAACTCCTCCTGCAGCGCGCTCACCTTGGCACGCAGTGCCGACACCGACGGACCGGCGCCGAGCACCTCGCGCGAAACGGTCGGCACCGCGGCGCGCAACAACTGCTCCGGCACCAGCTCACGCACGGTTTCCGGACCGCCACCCTGCGCGCCGACGCCCGGCATCAGGATCGGGCCGTTGAGCTCCGCGAGATCCGGCGCTTCGGTGAGGGTGGCCCCCAGCACAATGCCGACCGATCCGAATTCCTGCCCCGCATTGCACTGCGCCGCCGCATCGACCATGGTCTGCGCGATCGTTCGACCGTCCGCCGCGACCGCCCGCTGCACCTGTGCACCTTCGGGATTCGAGGTGGCGGCGAGTACGAAGACACCGCGCCCGTTCGCCTCCGCGAGCGTCAAAGCCGGTGCGAGGGAACCGAATCCGAGATACGGCGAGACCGTCACCGCATCCGAGCCGAGCGTACCGTCGGCGAGCCAGGTCCGCGCGTAGGCAGCCATGGTCGAGCCGATATCGCCGCGCTTGGCATCGGCGAGCACCAGGGTGCCCGAGGCGCGCAGCACCTCGATGGTGCGCTCGAGCACCGCGATTCCGCCGGAACCGTAGGCCTCGAAGAAGGCGACCTGGGGTTTGATCAGCGCGATCCGGCCGTCGAAAGCTTCGACGCAGATCTCGGCGAAGGCCTCGATACCGTCGACATCGTCGGTGAGACCCCACGATCCGAGCAGGCCGGGATGCGGATCGATGCCGACGCACAGTGGCCCGAGATGCCGCATGGCGTGCTGCAATCGGGCACCGAAGGTCTTCATCGCACCGTCTCCTTCGTCAGCCACGCAGCACCGAATGCAGTTCCTGCAGCGAGCGCACCCCGATGCCGCCGTTGATGCTCGCCTCGATGCCTTGCACGGCCGCGGCCGCACCCTGCACCGTGGTGATGCACGGGATGTTCACACCGACCGCCGCCGTGCGGATCTCGTAACCGTCCACGCGCGGGCCGGAATTGCCGTAGGGGGTGTTGAACACCATGTCGACCTCGCCGTCGCGGATCTGCTCCACGATGGTCGGCTGGTCGGCGGGTCCGTCCTCGGAGTGCTTGCGCACCTGTTCGCACGGAATTCCGTTGCGGCGCAGCATTTCCGCGGTGCCCTCGGTGGCCAGGATGCGGAAGCCGAGGTCGTTGAGGCGCTTCACCGGGAACACCATGGCGCGCTTGTCCCGGTTGGCGATCGAGACGAAGACGGTGCCCTCGGTCGGCAGCGAACCGTAGGCCGCGGCCTGGCTCTTGGCGAAGGCGGTGCCGAAATCGGCGTCGATGCCCATGACCTCACCGGTGGACTTCATCTCCGGCGAGAGCAGCGAATCCACACCGCTGCCGTCGGCCTTGCGGAACCGGTGGAACGGCAGCACCGCCTCCTTCACCGCGACGGGTGCGTCGAGCGGCACGTGGCCGCCGTCGCCCTCGGCGGGCAGCATGCCCTCCTTGCGCAGTTCGGCGATGGTGGCGCCCATGGTGATCCGTGCCGCCGCCTTGGCCAGCGGCACCGCGGTGGCCTTGGAGACGAACGGAACCGTGCGGCTCGCCCGCGGATTCGCCTCGAGCACGTACAGCACATCGTCCTTGAGCGCGTACTGCACATTGAGCAGGCCCTTGACGCCGATGCCCTTGGCCAGCGCGATGGTGGAGCGGCGCACCGCCTCGATATCGCTGCGGCCCAGGGTGATCGGCGGCAGTGCGCAGGCGGAGTCGCCGGAGTGGATGCCCGCCTCTTCGATGTGCTCCATCACACCGCCGAGGTAGACCTCGTCACCGTCGCAGAGCGCGTCGACGTCGATCTCGATGGCGTCTTCCAGGAACCGGTCGACCAGCACCGGATGTTCCGGACTGAGTTCGGTCGCCCGGGAGATGTAGCCCTCCAGCGAGTCCTCGTCGTAGACGATCTCCATACCGCGACCGCCGAGCACGTAGGACGGGCGCACCAGCACCGGGTAGCCGATGCCCGCGGCGATCTTTTTGGCCTGCGCGAAGGTGGTCGCGGTGCCGTACTTCGGTGCGGGCAGGCCCGCGGCGACCAGCACGTCACCGAATTCGCCGCGATCCTCGGCCAGGTCGATGGCCGCGGCGCTGGTGCCGACCACTGGCACACCCGCGTCGGTGAGGCGCTGCGCCAGCCCCAGCGGGGTCTGGCCGCCGAGCTGCACGATCACACCGGCGACGGTGCCGGACTCGGTTTCGGCGTGGTAGACCTCGAGCACATCCTCGAAGGTCAGCGGCTCGAAGTAGAGCCGGTCGGCGGTGTCGTAGTCGGTGGAGACGGTTTCCGGGTTGCAGTTGACCATGACGGTCTCGTATCCGGCCTGCGAAAGCGTCTGCGCCGCATGGACACACGAGTAGTCGAACTCGATGCCCTGGCCGATCCGGTTCGGCCCGGAACCCAGGATGATCACCTTGTCGCGTTCGCGCTGCGGCGAGACCTCCGACTCGGCTGCGGGATCGAGCTCGTAGGCCGAGTAGTGATATGGGGTTTTGGCCTCGAACTCCGCGGCGCAGGTGTCGACGGTCTTGAAGACCGGGCGGATACCGAGCCGATGACGCAGCGCGCGCACGCCGGTCTCACCCGCCAATTCCGGTCGCAGCGCGGCGATCTGGCGATCGGAGAGGCCATAGTGCTTGGCACGGCGAAGCAGCGGCTCGTCGAGTACGGGTGCGTCGATGACCTCTCGGCGCAGCTCGACCAGTCCTGCCACCTCGGCGACGAACCAGGGGTCGATGCCGGAGGCCGCGGCGACGTCCTCGATGCTCGCGCCCAGCCGCAGCGCCCGCTCGACCTGGTAGATGCGCCCCTCGGTCGGCGTGCGCAGATCTTCGAGGACGGCTTCGGTATCGGTCCAGTTGCCGTCGCCCTGGGTCCAGAAGCCCGCGGCCTTGGTCTCCAGCGAGCGCAGCACCTTGCCGAGTGCCTCGGCGAAGTTGCGACCAAGCGACATCGCCTCGCCGACCGACTTCATGGTAGTGGTCAGCGTGGCGTCGGCGCCGGGGAACTTCTCGAAGGCGAAGCGCGGTGCCTTGACGACCACATAGTCCAAGGTCGGCTCGAAACAGGCCGGGGTTTCCTTGGTGATGTCGTTGATGATCTCGTCCAGGGTGTAGCCGATGGCCAGCTTGGCGGCGATCTTGGCGATCGGGAAACCCGTTGCCTTGGAAGCCAATGCGGACGAGCGCGAGACGCGCGGGTTCATCTCGATGACGATCAGGCGTCCGTCGGCCGGATTGACCGCGAACTGGATGTTGCAGCCACCGGTATCGACGCCGACCTCGCGCAGGATGTCGATGCCCAGGTCGCGCAACCGCTGGTATTCGCGGTCGGTCAAGGTCATGGCGGGTGCGACGGTGACCGAATCACCGGTGTGCACACCCATCGGGTCCACATTCTCGATCGAGCAGACCACCACGACATTGTCACGGCCGTCGCGCATCAGCTCGAGTTCGTATTCCTTCCAACCCAGGATGGATTCCTCGATGAGCACATTGGCGGTCGGCGAGGCTGCCAAGCCGCCGCCCGCTATGCGATCGAGGTCCTCGTCGTTGTAGGCCATGCCGGAGCCGAGGCCGCCCATGGTGAACGACGGCCGCACGACCACCGGAAAGCCCAGTTCAGTGACGGTTTCGCGGACCTCGTCCATGGTGTGGCAGACACGCGAGCGAGCGCTCTCGCCACCGACCTTGGCGACGATGTCCTTGAACTTCTGCCGGTCCTCACCGCGCTGGATGGCCTCGAAATCGGCGCCGATCAGCTCGACGTTGTATTTCTGCAGCACTCCGCGCTCGTGCAGGGCGACCGCGGTATTCAGCGCGGTCTGCCCACCGAGGGTGGCGAGAATGGCATCGGGGCGTTCCTTTTCGATGACCTTCTCGACGAACTCCGGCGTAATCGGTTCCACATAGGTCGAATCGGCGAACTCCGGATCGGTCATGATGGTCGCCGGGTTGGAATTCACCAGCGATACCCGCAGACCCTCGGCCCGCAGCACCCGGCACGCCTGGGTGCCGGAGTAGTCGAATTCGCAGGCCTGGCCGATGACGATCGGACCGGAGCCGATCACCAGGATGTGCTTCAGATCCTCGCGGCGAGGCATCAGGCTCCTTCCATGAGACCGGCGAAACGGTCGAAGAGATAGGCGGCGTCATGAGGTCCGGCGGCGGCTTCCGGGTGGTACTGCACCGAGAATGCGCGGCCGTCGACCAGGCGCACGCCCTCGACGGTGCCGTCATTGGCGCACACGTGGCTGACCTCGGCCTTGCCGAACGGAGTATCGAACTGTTCGCCCTGTTCGCCCTCCAGCGCGAAGCCGTGGTTCTGTGCGGTGATCGAGATACGGCCGGTTTCGTGTTCGACGACCGGGATATTGATGCCGCGGTGGCCGAACTTCATCTTGTAGGTCTTGCGGCCGAAGGCGCGACCGAGGATCTGATTGCCGAAGCAGATCCCGAACAGCGGCAGCCCCTTCTCCAGCATGCCCTGGGTGATGGCGACCGCGCCGTCCTGGGTGGCCGGGTCGCCCGGACCGTTGGACAGGAAGACGCCGTCCGGCTTCAGCTCCAGGATCTGATCCAGCGAGACGGTCGACGGCACCACATGCACCCGCATGCCACGCTGAGCGAACATGCGCGGGGTGTTGGTCTTGATGCCGAGGTCGACCGCGACAACGGTGAAGCGCGGGTCGCCGTTCGGTTCGATCGTGTACAGCGCGTCGGTACTCACCTCCTCGGCCAGATCCGCGCCCAGCATCGAGGGCTGTCCGTTGACCCGGGACAGCAGTTCGTCTGCGTCGGCGAGGGCCGAGCCGGAGAAGATGCCCGCTTTCATCGAGCCGCGGGTGCGCAGGTGGCGCACCAGCGCGCGGGTGTCGATACCAGCGATGCCGACGATCTGCTGGCTGTCCAGCTGGTCCTGCAGAGTTCCGGTTGATCGCCAGTTCGACGCGACGCGCGAGGCGTCGCGGACCGCGTATCCGGCGACCCAGATCTTGCCCGATTCGTCGTCCTCGTCGTTCCAGCCGGTATTGCCGATCTGCGGGGCCGTGGCCACCACGATCTGGCGGTGGTAGCTGGGGTCGGTGAGGGTCTCCTGATACCCGGTCATCGCGGTGCAGAACACCGCCTCACCGAGTGTTTCGCCCACGGCGCCGAAGGCCGTGCCGCGGAAAACCCGCCCGTCCTCCAAGACCAATGCCGCTGCTTCTTGTGGCCCTCCCGTCACCCGACCACCACCCCCCATGGAATCGCTCCGCGATCCTGCGTTCATTCGTCGTCTCCCGTCATCGCCCTGGCCCACGCCGGGTACACCGTCTTGTCGTCACCTCGGAAACCGGTATCTATCTCGGTTCCGGTCGGCAGCTTCCAGCGAATTACCAGCACACCATCTTCCGTCATCACCTTGCCCGCATGTCCGCGTTCGGTCCGCACGGCGGTAATGGATTCCTGCGGAATCCAGATCACCGTCGCACCGTCGCGCTCGAGCAGAATCCCCCGTTCGAACCGCGTGAGTTCCGCTGTGGCCCGGAAACCCAGGTCGCCCACCGCGATCCGGTCCTGCCAGCTCGGCGCGATGGTGCTGCCGAGATACAGTCCGGTGGTCGGCTCGAGCACCTGAGCGCCGAGATCACCCGGCACATGCGGTAGTTCGCCGATGCGCGCCTCCTGACGCGCGGCTCGGTTCTGCCAGCCCCGGTACATCAGCCAGACGCACAGAACGAACAGTGCGATCAGCCCGACCACCAACAGCACTCTCATTTACGAACCTCCCACCGCCTTGCCCTCACGGGCGGTTACCCGGCCTCGGAGCAACGTCGTTGTCACCCGAGCCGGGAACGTCATGTCCTCGAACGGCGTGTTGTTCGAAATGCTGGCGAGTTCGGCGGCCCGCACCGTCCAGCTCGCGTCCGGGTCGACCAGCGTCAGGTTGGCCGGTTCACCGACCTCGATCGGGCGGCCATGGCCGTCGAGTCCGACGATTTCGGCCGGACGCTCGCTCATCACGCGGGCGACACCGCGCCAGTCCAGCAGGCCGGGTTCGACCATGGTCTGCACGATGATCGACAGCGCGGTCTCCAGGCCGAGCATGCCGGGGCGGGCGGCGGCGAATTCGCAGCACTTGTCCTGTTCGGCGTGCGGGGCGTGGTCGGTGGCGACGCAGTCGAGGATGCCCTCGGCGAGTGCCTGCCGCAGCGCGATGGTGTCGGAGACCTCGCGCAGCGGGGGGTTCACCTTATTGACCGCGTCGTAGGTCTCCAGGCGTGAGTCGTCGAGCAGCAGATGGTGCGGGGTGACCTCGGCGGTGATCGAAATGCCCTGCGCCTTGGCCCATTTCACCAGTTCGACGGTACCGGCCGTGGAGGCGTGGCAGATGTGCACGCGGGCATCTGCGTCGCGGGCCAGTAGTGCGTCGCGAGCCACGATCGACTCTTCCGCGGCGCGCGGCCAACCGGCCAGGCCGAGGCGGGCCGCGGTCGGACCTTCGTGCGCGACAGCGCCTTTGGTCAGGCGCGGCTCTTCGGCATGCTGTGCGATCAAGACGCCGAGGGAGTTCGAGTACTCCAGTGCGCGGCGCATGAGCAGCGGGTCGTAGACGCAGTGGCCGTCGTCGGAGAACATGCGTACCGCGCCGACTCCGGCGGCCATGGTGCCCATTTCGGCGAGCTGCTTACCTTCCAGCCCGACCGTGACCGCCCCCACCGGGTACACGTCGACCAGCCCGACCTCCTGACCGCGCCGCCACACGTGATCGGTGACGACCACCGAGTCGGCGACCGGGTTGGTATTGGCCATGGCGAAGACCGCGGTGTAACCGCCGAGTGCCGCTGCGGCGGAACCGGTTTCGATGGTCTCGGTGTCCTCGCGGCCGGGTTCGCGCAGATGGGTGTGCAGATCGACGAAGCCGGGCAGCAGGATCTGGCCATGCGCATCGATGATCTCGGCGTCGATAATGCCGAGATCGGTTCCGATGGCGGCGATTACACCGTCGCGCACGAGTAGGTCGACCGGCTCGCCCTCGCCGTACGGCCGAACACCCTTGAGCAGCAAGCTCATGCCTTCACCTCACTGGCGCTCGGCTCCGGCATGCGCCATGCGCACTGGCACATGATTCGCTCACTTCGTTCGCTCATGCGACAGCCTCCTGGGTACCGACCAGCAGCCGGAACAGCACGGCCATCCGCATATGCACTCCGTTCGTCACCTGTTGCAGGATCGCCGCCTGCGGGGAATCCGCGACCGGCGAGGCGATTTCCATGCCACGCAGCATCGGCCCCGGATGCAGGACGACCGCGTTCTCGTCGAGCAGTGCGAGCCTGCGCTCGGAAAGTCCGTAGTTGACCGAATATTCGCGCGCAGACGGGAAGAAACCGCCGTTCATCCGCTCCTGCTGCACCCGCAGCATCAGCACCGCATCGGCGCCGGGCAATTCGGCGTCCAGGGAAGACGAGATCCGGGCGGGCCACAGGTCCGCACCCACCGGCAGCAGCGTGCGCGGCGCGACCAGCACCACCTCGGCGCCAAGAGTATTGAGCAGGAAGACATTCGAGCGCGCGACCCGGCTGTGCAGGATATCGCCGACGATGACGATCCGCTTGCCCTCGATATCGCCGAGGCGCTGACGAAGGGTCAGCGCGTCCAGCAGCGCCTGCGTCGGATGCTGGTGGGTACCGTCACCGGCGTTGATGATGGCCGGGCCCTGCCGCCCCTCGGCGACCGCCCAGCCATCCATCCAGCGCGCGATCTGATGCGCCGCACCGGAGGCCGGGTGCCGGACGATGAGCGCATCGGCGCCCGCCGCGTGCAGAGTAAGCGCGGTGTCGCGCAGTGATTCGCCCTTGGCGACCGAGGAGCTGCTCGCGCTGACATTGATCACATCGGCGCTCATCCACTTGCCCGCGACCTCGAACGAGACCCGGGTGCGAGTCGAGTTCTCGTAGAAGACGGTCATCACGGTGCGGCCGCGCAGCGTCGGCAGCTTCTTCACCTCGCGGCCCAGCAGCGCCTGTTCGAAGCGTTCGGCCTCGTCGAGCAGTTCGGTGGCGGTGGCACGATCGAGGTCGGTCACCGTCAAGAGATGTCTCACGACTCCACCTCGCTGGCGCTCGGTTCCGTCGTTCGACCTCCGGCCGCTGTGTTGATGGTTCGCTCGCTACGCTCGCTCACGACTCCACCTCGCTGACACTCGCTCCGGCGAGCCGATTCACTGCGCGTCCTCCTGATGCAAGTAGACGCCGTCGCGCCCGTCGTGTTCGGTGAGCAGTACAGAGATGTCCTCGCTGCGGGAGGTCGGCACGTTCTTGCCGACGAAATCCGCGCGGATCGGGAGTTCGCGATGGCCGCGGTCGATGAGCACCGCGAGTTGGACGGCGCGGGGGCGGCCGAGATCGCGCAGACCGTCGAGGGCCGAGCGCACGGTGCGGCCGGAGAAGAGCACGTCGTCGACCAGCACCACGAGTGCGTCCTCGATGCCGCCCTCGGGCACCGAGGTGCGCTCGAGCGGGCGGTGCGGGCGGCTGCGGAGATCGTCGCGATAGAGGGTGATGTCGAGCGAGCCGAGTGCCGGGCGGACGCCGGAGAACTCCTCGATCTTGTCGGTAAGTCGCGCGGCCAGCGTGGTGCCGCGGGTGGGAATGCCGATCAGCACCACGCGCGGTGCGTCCGGCTCACCCGCATCGAGGGCGGTCTTTTCGATGATCTGATGCGCGATGCGCGCGATGGTCCGGCCGACGTCGGAAGGAGACAGCAACTCGCGTCCCGCGCTCACCCACTCCGGGGTGTGTCGCTGCGACGTTTCGGCAGCGCCGGACTTGGCGGCCCGTTCCTCGGGCACGGCCATGCCGACCTCCTTCCCCGCCTCACCGGACGGTCCGTTAAAGGATGTCTTTACGGCATGCAGCCTAGCAGCGCCGTTTGCACCGCTTTAACCAGGCATATCCCGCTGTGAGCGGGCCCACGCGTGGTTCGGGCACTCCGGGCATTCCGGGCGGTTCACGCCTCGCGGACCGCGATGACGACTCCGATGTCCGGATCGTTCGAAGCGACGGGCCGCCCCAAGGCGGCGACCATATCGTCCCAGCTACGGAATTTGGTATACCAGCCGTGTTCGTCCAGCCAGGTTCTGGCATCGGCGCCGAGGCCGGTGCGCGGACGATCCGCGTCGTCGTCACCGCGGACCAGCCGTTTGAGTTCGGCGTACGGCCGGGCATTTTCGTCGACGGCGAAGCGGCTGACACCGAAACGGCTTCCCGGAGCGGATAATTCGGTCAGCGTGGTGACCACATGCAAAGCGTGCTCGTGGGTCAGGTAGCCCAGGACGCCCTCGTCTACCCAGTGCGTGGGCAGATCCGGCCGAAATCCGTACTCCCCGAGCAGCTTTGCCCAGTCTTCGCGCAGATCGATGGCGAGCACCGCGCGGCCGCAGCGCGGTTGCGCATGTGCCGCGGTGAGGACCGGTTCCTTGAACGCGAAGAGCTCCGGCAGATCGATCTCGAATACTCGAACGTCGGCGGGCAGCGCCATGCGGAATGCCCTGGTGTCCAAGCCCGCACCGATCAGCACGATCTGACGTATCCCCTGTTCGACCGCCGCGGCGACGCGGTCGTCGACGAGCCGGACGCCGACCGTGCGGCCCTCGAAGAACATGTCCGCCACCGCTTCCAGCCGCGCCCAGCGCTCGGGTCCGCCGTCGATCTCGCAGTAGGCGCGGCGTGCGGCGTCAACGAACAGTTGCGCGAGCGGATCGTCGTACAGGCGGTCCGTGCGCACGGATTCCTTCGCCCGGATTACGGCGACACCGATCGCGGTCAGTGCGACACCGGCCGTCGGCGCCTTCGGATGCGTTTCGGTCATTGCTGCCTCCCCAATAGATAACTTGTCGCCCGGCTAGTAATTCGGGCACAGGGAAGACGCTAGGCTTCCACTAGCCGGTCGTCAAGCAAAAAGAGAAGGACACAATGGACGGACGTCGCAGCGATACACGCGAGCGGATTCGTACTGTCGCAATGGAATTGTTCTCCGAACGCGGCTACGAGAAGACCTCCCTGCGCGAGATCGCCGACCGCCTCGGCGTCACCAAGGCCGCGCTCTACTACCACTTCCGCACCAAGGAAGACATCGTCGCGAGCCTCTCCGACGACCTGCGTCGCGGCATCGACGACATCGTGACCTGGGCCGAGAGCGCCCCGCCCGGCACGGAGCGAGCCAACGAAATCCTCACCCGCTACGGCGCGCTGCTGCACGGCATCGGCCGCAGCATGGTCCGCTTCTGGCACGAGAACCAGCCAGCCTTCCGCCAGCTCGACTTCGGCTCGAGCATGCGCTACCAGTTCCGCGTGCTCGCTGACCTGATGGCCGGTCCGGACCAGCCGCCGCTCGCCGTCTTCCGTGCGCGCGAAGCCCTGCTCGCCATCAGCTGGAGCACCGCCATGATGGGCGATCTTCCTCTCACCGACGACGAGTGCTACGCCGCGGCCGTCGATATCGCGCGAGACATTCTCACCAAGAATTGAATGACCGTTTCTCGCTAGCACATATGTTCGATAGCGCGTAGATTCGACGGCATGTCGACACCGCTGCAGGGATCATTGCTCGACGGGTTCGGAGACATCGAGGTGGGCGAGCTCGATGGCGTGCGCCGGACGGCATTGAGTCATGGGGCCTGGGTGGATGTGTTGCCCGGGTGGTTATCGGGGGCGGATGTGTTGTTCGAACGGTTGGTGGATGGCGTGCCGTGGCAGGCGGAGCGGCGGCCGATGTACGACCGGGTGGTGGATGTGCCGCGGCTACTGTGTTTCTACGAGGAGGGCGCGGAATTACCTGATCCAGCGTTGGACGAGGCACGGGCGGCACTGACCGCGCACTACCGCGCGGAACTCGGTGAACCGTTCCGCACAGCCGGGTTGTGCTACTACCGCGACGGACGCGACAGCGTGGCCTGGCACGGCGATACCTTCGGGCGCGGCGCAACCGATGACACCATGGTCGCCATCGTTTCGATCGGTGCGCCGCGAGCGCTGCTGCTGCGCCCGCGTGGTGGCGGCGCGAGTCTTCGATTCCAGGTCGGACATGGCGATCTGCTGGTCATGGGCGGGTCGTGCCAGCGCACCTGGGAACACGCGGTACCGAAGACGCGCAGGCCGACCGGGCCGCGAATCAGCATTCAATTTCGACCGCGTGGCGTGCGCTGACTACACAGACGGCGCGACGATTTGACCTCAACTATGGTTGAGATAAGAAGCTGATCTCCATGAGCGCAACGACAATTCAGCCCGCGGTCGAGCACACCACGGTCGACCACACCGACGACATTGCGGCGATCGAGCAGATCATCGCCAATGTCGAAACCGCGTACAACACCAACGATGCCGAACTCATGACCGCCGACTTCACCGCCAATGCGGCGGTGGTCAATGCGGTCGGTGCTCTCATGGTCGGGAAAGACGCACTGCTGGAGGCGAATCGGCAGGGGCTGGCGGGATTTCTGAAGGATCAGTATGTCCGCTACGAGGTCGCCGACATCGTATTCCTGCGGCCCGATATCGCGATCGCGCACAAGCTCGCCCGGGCGACCACGGCCGAGGGCGAGCTGATCGATATCGGTCACGCGATGATCGCGCTGTACGTCCTGGTCAAAGAGAACGGTCGATGGTGGACCGCGGCGCGGCAGAACACACTGGTCCCGCAGGCGAATTAGCCGTCAGTTCAGGGCGCGGCGAGCCGTTCTTCGCGCGTAGGGAAAAGACGGCGGCGAACGGTCGCACCGTGCGACCAGATGGCCCGCTGAACCTCCTCCGCCGAGGCACATCCGTCGAATCGGACGAGTACTTCGGCACGGGCCTGACGTGCGATTTTCACCTTGCGGCGGTATTGCCGGAAAATCTGCACCTCGCCATTACGATCCTCGTCCAGGTATTCGTAATCCATGCCGTAGTAGGCGTAGGTCCCGAGGGTTGCGAGCGAGGTTGCCCAGGATCGCAGCTGATCGCGTGCACCGAAAATCGTGACCATGCCGCCGATGCGGTCGATCCGTTCCCACCCGGTCGGTATGTCGGCGAAATACCAGTCGCGCTCCCCCGGCCCCTTCGCGCGCCACTCCTGCAGCTGGGCCACCGCGGCATCCAGACCGAATGTCTGCCAGCGCACCGTACCCTGCGAACCGTCGCGGAACGGCAGTTGCCTGCGCAAAGCGACGGCGGCGGCACGGGTGAACACGGTCAGGTCGGCGGGGACCAGCACAATCGGATCCGACGGCGCGGCGTCGAACGGATTGGGATCCAGATGCGCCGGATCGATGACCACGAGCGTGCCCGGCCGTCGCTGATAGGCCAGGCCCCACAGCAGTCGAGCAAGCATGCGCGCACCGCGCCAATCGGAGAGCACATGCCAGGTCTCGTGGAAATGGTTGGTGGCGAATCGGAAATCGCTGCCGGGCCGCAGGCTCAGCACCGTATACACCCGCCCATCGAGCACCATGGTGCGCCGATGCAGTTTCGCCATATTGTCGGTGGCCGAACCGGGGCGCGGCCGTTTATTCTGCGCGGCCACATTCACCTCCAGTTCCGCCTCGCGTGCATTCCAGGAGATCACGGCCGCCACCGTGCGGCAACGGATTATTTTCGCGTGGTTGAACAGTGGTCCAGAGCACAGCGGTGCGCGGCATCCCCCGATAGATTGGCCCTATGAGCAATCCTGGGGCGGGGGTTTTGGCCGTGATGCCGCTGCATACGATCAGCGAGGTCTACGGCGAAAGCGGACTGCGCGAACGATTACTGCTGGAAATCGCCGAACTATCCGATACCGAACGGCTCACCGAGGCATTGGACCTGGCTACCGAGTTGCATCGCGAGGATCGTTACGGCCGCGAACCGTATCTGAGTCACCTACTGCGCGTTGCGATTCGGATCGTCAGCCACTACGAGGTGCGGGACCCGGATGTCGTCGCGGCCGGGCTGCTGCACGATTCGGTCGAGGATCACCCGGTCGAACTGGCCGGAGCGCGTCCCGGTGCCCCGGCCGATGCCGCCCTCGCCGAACTCTCGGCCCGGTTCGGCACCCGGGTCGCCGAACTCGTCGCCGCCGTCACCAATCCGGAACCGGACCCGGACATAGATCAGCACGCGCAATACCGCGAGCATGTGGCGGCCAATCTCGATCGGGCGCCATGGGCCCGCATCGTCAAACTCTCCGACTTCACCGACAACGGCGTCGGCATCCTCTACGCCGACGGACCGGCGATGCGCAGACTCGCCACCAAGTACCGCCCGCTCACCGATATCTACCGCGACCTCGTCACCCGCCCGGACACTCCGCTCGCCGAGCACGTCAAACGGCACATCCTGCACCAGCTCGACAGCGCCGACGAACGTTTCGACGCCATTCTCGCCCGGGACTAGGGTCCGCGCAGCACCGATTCGACGAGTTCACGAACCGCTGCGAGCAGCCGTTCGGTCTGTCCCGCACGAGCCAGTCGCGGCACCTGTTCGCCACCCAGTGCGCCGAACAGCAGCCTGCCGACCACCTCGGCATCCAGGTCCGGGCGGGCCTCCCGCAACAGTGCGGTGATGTGCGCATCCCAGAATTCGTGGATTTCGGCGGCACGTGGATGCGGCGGGCCCTGCAGGTAGGCGACCGTCACCTCGATGTTGTCGGTCATCATTCGCACGAAGCCGTCGAAGAAGGCCAGCAGTCGCTCTCCGGCCGGGGCCCCCGGACCCAGCGGCGGCGGCCCGGTCCGGACGGCATCCATCAAGGCGAAGGTGCTCTCGGCGATCATCTCGTGCAGCAATCCGGCGCGATTGCCGAAGCGGTGGAAGATCGTGCCCTTGCCGACCCCGGCGGCCGCCGCGACCCGATCCATCGTGAGTGCGTCGGCGCCGTGTTCGGCGAGCAGCGCGGCGGTCGCGGCCAGGATCGCCTGCCGATTACGTGCGGCATCCGCCCGTTCCCTCGGCCGTTCGTCGGTCATTCCACCACCTTCATTGACAACTTGACCGCCGGTCCATATTGTTCCGAGACATCTGGACCTGCAGTCAAGTTATGGAGTTAGCAATGAAGGCAATCGTAATGACGGGCGTCGGCGGACCCGAGGTCCTGGTCGCCCGGGATGTCGCCGTACCGCATCCGGGTCCCGGCGAACTGGTGATCCGCGCCGAGGCGATTCCGGCGCTGTTCCCAGAGACCAAACTGCGCTCGGGTGAGTTCCCGATGCCGGTCGGAACACCGGTGGTCTTCGGTTTCCAGGCCGCCGGGGTGGTCGTCGAGCTCGGGGACGGGGTCGACCCGGCATTGCTGGGCCGACGGGTCGCGGTGTCCACCGCAGGCTTCGGTTCCTACGCCGAATTCGTCTGCGCACCAGCACCTTCCGCAACCGCCATTCCGGACGCACTCTCTTCGGAAGACGCGGCGGCCGTCCTGATGGACGGATCGGTGGCACTGCCTCTGCTCGCGACCGCGGCGCTCACCGGCACCGAAACCGTCCTGATCGAAGCCGCCGCAACAGGAGTCGGCAGCGCACTTACCCAACTCGCCAAGGAATTCGGCGCCGCGCGCGTCATCGCAACCGCTGGCGGCGCCGAAAAGTCCGCGCGGGCGCTGGCATTGGGCGCGGATGAGGTCATCGACCACAACGCGCCGGACTGGCCGACCCGACTGCGTGAAACCCTTGACGGGACAACGCTCGACGTCGTCTTCGATTCCATCGGCGGTAGCAGCGCCCGCGACCTGCTGGCAGCCATGACCCCGGTTCGCGGCCGAATCCTCAGCTACGGCTGGCTCTCCGGAGCCCCCGCCCAGATATCGACAACAGATCTACTCCCCTACGGCCTCACCCTCACCGCCTGCGCGGGCCCGGCCTGGCTCGCCGAAGTAGCCCGCTCGGGTGCCGCCGTCCTCGACCGAGCCACGTCCGGAACCCTCACTCCCCGAATCGATTCCATCCTTCCCCTCGACGCGGCCGCCAAAGCCCACCAGCTCATCGAGCAGCGGTCCCCCATCGGCAAGATCGTCCTGCGTCCCTGACGCACCACAGATATCCGACCCGCCGTCACTGCCGTCACCGAAAGTGGATTCGCGATTGAAATGGATTGTGGCCGTTGATGTTTCCCGTGAAGCACGCGGTGCGCGGACTGCATTGTTGCAGCGAGTGCATCCACCGGAGGCATCAGGGGCGCCGGGCGAAAGCGGGGGCGTGTTCCGGGAGTATCCCTCGGGCAATCAAGAATGGGGGGACGGTGCGCAGGACCGGGATCCGGCGCAGGATGCGCAGCGGCAACGGAGTCGTCGCGGCGTTGGCGATATCGATTCGGCCGGACAGGGCGGGGCGGAATACGGCGGCGTGGAGGATGCGTTGCAGGCCCTGGGTGACGGCGGTCGGGAGGGTGCGGCGACGCTGCACCCTGGCCAGGTCGCGGGTGGTCAGGGCGCCCGAAGTCAAGGGTGGGGCAAGGATTCTCGCGGTGGCGACGGCGTCCTGGATGGCCAGGTTGATGCCGACTCCGCCAGCGGGTGACATGGCGTGGGCCGCGTCGCCGATGCAGAGCAGGCCGTCGGTGTACCACTTGGTCAGGCGGTCCAATTTCACGTCGAGTAGTTTCACCTCGCCCCAGTCCCGCAGCGCATCCTCCCGGTCACGCAACCACGGTGCCGAATCGGCCATACTGCGCACGATTTCGGTGACCGGATCGCGCCGGGCCGCCGCATCGCCGCCCTTGGCGATGAGGGTCGCGACCTGCCAATAGTCACCGCGATCGAACATGACAGCGGCGCGGTGCGCGCTGAGCAGTCCGATCAAACCGGCAGGGTCGATATCGGTGCGTGGCAAGCGGAACCACCACACATCCATCGGTGTCGGCCAACTTCGTGAGCCGAGTCCGACCTCGGCTCGCAGCACCGAGTTACGCCCGTCGCAGGCCACGGTCAGATCGGCACGGATCTCGCCGGTTTCGCCGTCTCTGGTCCGGTAGGCGACACCGGCGACCCGGCCGTCCTCCCGGATCACCGCTGTCGCTTCGGTATTCATCCGCAGCCGGAAGCTCGGCTCCCGATCGGCCGCCCCGGCCAATAAGTCCAGCAGATCCCACTGCGGCACCATCGCGATGTATTTGTGCGTACCCGGCAGATGTTCCAGGGTGAACACCGTCTGCACCGACCCGCGGATCGGCAGCTGGATCTGCTGCAGCTTGCGCGCGGGCAGTTTCGCAAACTCCTCGCCGAGGCCCAGTTCATCGAGCAGGTCCAGGGTCGTTGGATGTACTGTGTCGCCACGGAAGTCGCGCAGGAAGTCCTTGTGTTTCTCCAGGACGGTGACATCGATACCCGCGCGGGCCAGCAGCAGCCCGAGCACCATACCCGCGGGTCCACCACCGACCACCAGGCACGTCGTACGTTCCATTGCCCCGACCTCCCTCCGTGCGCACGCGCCGGACGGACATTCCGCGGGCGCGGATGTAGCGGTTTCCCTGGCCGACTTCAATGGTATGCCGCTCAGTCGAGCCCAAGCCCCGTTACCGCTGCGGTAGCGATCAGATCAGCGGCGCAGCACGAAAAAGTACGGCTCGGTCATCCCGCGCATATCCATAACCCCGAGCAGCGTATCCATATCCACCCGGCGGAAGTGGTCGATGATCGGCAGCTGGTCGTAAACCATCGCGGCACCCAGCGCACCGCGGTATTCGATATCGCGCAAACGTGCTGTCGGCCTGCGAGTTCGGATCGCCGGGGCGAGGACGGGCAGTAGCTTCCGCGCCGTCTGCACGCCCGCGAGCGGCACCCTACCGGCCAGACCGAGCGGCACCCGCCGCGGATCGACCGCGAAGATATTTCCCGATTCGTCGGCGAACAACAGTGGATGCACCGACTCCGGGGCATCGAACTGCTTTCCGTACCAGCCCGAGGCGACCAGTACCCCGGCCATCGGATGCCCGGTATCCAGTTCCTCGCCCCGCCAGCGGCCGACGGTCACCTCCGCGACCCTGGCCGCGGGCAATCGATCGAACAGCTCCCATGCCTGCTCCGTCGTGCATCCACCATCGAGCAAGTCCGCCAGATCGGACTGCGCGTTCTCATTCTCGGCCATGACCGATCTCCTTCTCGACGGCAACGTTGCGAGAATAAGACTATCAATCTCTCATTCGGTCGGTTCAGAAGGGCGCGTCGGCTGCCAACTGCCCCACTTCCGGCAGGTAGGGGTCGAGTTCGCCGGATTCGAACCGCGACATGCCGATGACATGCCAGAACTGACCGGCGATATTGCCCTCGAATTTGTATCGGCCATCAGGTGCGAGAGCCGCCCATCCTTCGGGTAGACCGAGCAGGATCGCGCGAATCGACGGTGCGCCATCCTCCGGACGCGACCACAGCAGGATGTTGCCGTCATCACCGCCGCTGGCAAGCAGCTTGCCGGACGGATCGAAGCCGAGCGACCAGACCCGGCGCTTATGCCCTTCGAGGGTATGCAGATGACGTCCGGATGCCATGTCCCACAACCGAACAACCAGATCATCGCCCCCGGTGGCCAGGGTGCCGGTGCGCGAGTCGACCGCGGCCGTCCAGAGCCTGCCCGTGTGCCGGGTCAGCGTATGCAATGCATCGCCGGATTCGATATCCCAAATGCGGGCGGTGGTATCCCAGGACACGCTGGCGAGGCGGTCCTCGTGGAAGGCCACCGAATACACGCGGTCGCGATGTCCGCGCAGTGCGCGCAGGAACCGTCCGGAGCGCACGTCCCACAGCCGAACCACGGAATCGTCGCAGCCGGTGGCCATCAGCGTGCCGTCGGCACTGAATGCGATCGAGCGCACCCGGCCGCGATGTTCGGCGCAGACGGCGTGCAGTGCACCGGTGGTGCGCACCCAGATGATCACCGTGTCGTCGTCATTGGCGGTGGCCACATAGTCACCGGTCGGGTCGAAGGCGGCGGCCCAGATCGGTGCGGATTCGACGTTGATATGGCGTTCGTACAGGTCGGCGTCGAGGTTGAACAGGCTGAGCCGACCGTCGTTGACGACGAGGCCGAGCTGGTGGCGGCCGAGTTCGCTGAATATCGCCGATTCGAAGGTGAGCAGGCGGTCCTCGCTGCCGATCAGTCGGCGAACCAACCGCCCGGTCACCGGGTCCCACAGCCGAACCACACCGTCGTTACCCACGCCGCAGAGCAGGGTGCCGTCCGCGTTGAAGCTGACCGTGCGAACTTGGCGGCCGTGGCCGGTGAGCGTGTGTTTGCAGGTGCCGGTTACCGGATCCCAGAGCCGGGTGGTGAATTGGTCGTCGGTAATGGCCAATTGGGTACCGTCCGGGCGAAAGGCGAACGGCCAGATCGAGCCGGTATGCGTGGTGAGCCGGTGTCGCAACTCCCCGGTCTCACTGTCGCGCAGACAGACCAGCCCGGCGCTATCGCCCGATGCGAGCAGTTGACCCGCCGGATCGAAGGCGAGCCAGTAGATAGCCGCGGTGTGTTCGGTGAGCGACTGCCGTTCCGCACCGGTCTCCGCATCCCACAGACGCAGTCCCCCATCGGTATCCCCGCTCGCCACGATGGGCAGGCTGGGGTGGAATGTCACGGTATAGACCCGCCCGGTATGACCGGGTAGGTCGCGAATCTTCCGACAACTCGACGTATCCCACAGCGCGAGTGTGCCGTCGACGCCACCGACCGCGAGCAGTTCACCGGTGGGACTGAACGCCACGCGGAATATCGAGCCGGACGCCCCGCTGAATTCGCCGCTCTCCCTGCCACTTTCGATATCCCACAGGCGCACGGTGCCATCCCGATAGGAGGCGGCGACCAGCGGTCCGCGAATATCCAAACTGTAGATGAGTTCCCGGCCGTCACCCGCGGGACGGCATTCGTGCCGCAGTTCGCCGCTCGGCAACGTCCACAGCCGCAGCACGCCGTCGGCGTCGCCGGTGGCCAGCAGATCACCGGCGGGGCTCAGCACCACCGGCCACGGCCAGTTCTTGTGCCCCAGCAGGATTCGGCGCAGTTCACCGGTGGCGGCATCCCAGATGCCAACAGTGCCGTCGCCGGAACCGGTCACCAACACCGTATCGGTGAACGCCACCGCGAACGTCCGTGCTCGGTGCGTCTGCAAGGTGCGCAGCGGTCTTCCGGTTTCGGCGTCGCAGATGAGTACGCCGCCGTCATCGCTGCCGATGGCCAGCGTGCCGCCGTCCGGGTTGTAGGCGACCGGCTGCGGCAACCGGCCGTGCCTGGCGTGGAAGCCGTGCCGGACTCCGATGGCGGCAGGCGCGAATTCGGTCTGCGCCGCGACTCCGGGCACCCACGCCGCACCGTACAGATCGGTGCCGGTCGGGGTGCCGGTGATCTCGATGAGTGCCGCCCGGGACCAGCGGCTGCCACCGGCCCGCGATCCGGTCAGATCGGTATGCACCAGGCGGGCGCGGGTGAGATCGGCCTCGCCCAGATCCGCGCCGACCAGGCTGGCCTCGTCGAGTCTGGCGCCGACCAAGCGCGCACCGTGCAGGACGGCACGGTCGAGGTTCGTGCCGACCAGCCGGGCACCGCTGAGATCCGCCCCGGTGAGATCGACATCGCGCAGGTCCCGATACGACAGATCCTCCCCCGCCAGACTCGCACCGCGCAGATCCGCGGTCGGTGCGGTGCGCAGCCGCGTCGCCACCCGAATGGCATTGGTGCGCGAGACTTCGTCGGCCGCCTGGTCGGCGAGCACACCCTCGGCCCAGATCCGCAGCGCCCGGTTGTCGGCGAGATCGCAGAGGAAGTCGATCGAGAGTTGGGATAGCGGCGATTGGGTCAGCTGGGCGGGCGCGAGGGTGCCGACCTCGAATTGTTCGGCAATGTGGTTGGCCACCAGCCACTCCATTACCGACGAATGGATGAAGCCGAACAGGTTGTCCTCGGTGCGCACCAGCAGGCTACCGGAGCCGATGGCGTGCGCCGACTGCTGCACCGACATTCGACTCGATCCGGTCAGCTCGGCCAAACCCGCTGCCACCTCCGTCAATTCGGACAGCCGCAGATAGGGCTCGCCGGTTTCCCAGACGCGTAGCGCGAATGCCGTGACACCGAGCCACAATTCGTGCAGGCGCAGCCCGGGCAGCGCGCCGGCCACGCCCGCGGTGCGGTCGGCCTCGTAGGTCAGCCAGGACTCCAGAATTTCCCGGTACAGTCCGGCCGGACCCACCGCCTGTTTCGCGCCCGCCGCGGCCCGTAGCCGCCGCTCGTCCAGATCGGCGATGAACCCCAGCATCCTGGGGTTCTGTGCCAGTCCGAGCAGATCCTCGATACCGGTGATCAACCCCATTCTGGCGTCCGCGCGGCGGATGTCGCCGCCGTATCGGTTGGTCAGGAAGGCGTGGATCTGTGCTGGGGCGAAATCCTCGATGCCCACGATGCGCCGATCCTGCAGCAGACCGACGCGTTCGCCGAGAGCGGTCAGCACCTGGGCGCGAGATTCGAAGTGCTGGGTGCGGCTGGCCACGATGATCTTGGCTTTGCCGACGGCGGCCTGCAGCAGGGTTTCGAGATGGTCGGCGGCGAAGTCGTAGCTGATCCGGGTGACGAGCTCGTCGAAGCCGTCGAACAGCAACACCACCCGCCCCTCGCGCAGCATGTAGTGCAGAGCCTTCAGATCGATCCGATCCTCGCCGTGATTGGCCAGGTGCGCGGCGACCAGACCGTCCACCGAATGGGTTTTGTCCAGGGCCCGCAGGTCGATCAGGATCGGAATCAGCGCGGGCATGGTTTCGGTGATGCGGCGGGCCAACTCGCGTAGCGCGAAGGTTTTCCCACGACCGAAATCACCGAGTATCAGAATGAATCGGCCGTGGTCGGCCGCGATCACCTTCATCAGTTCGCCGACCAGATCGTCGCGGATCTGCTGGTCGCCGTGTTCGAGGATCCGGAAGCGCTGCGGCACATACAGATCCGGCGGATAGGTGCGGTCCGCGCGCAACCGCGCGGCCTGGTGCATGAGGTAGTCATCCAGATCGAGCAGACCCTGGAATTCGGTGAAGCTGCGCACCCGCAGACCGTGGCTGGCCGCCTCCTCGCGCAGCGAACGCGGCGGCGCCGCACCGCGATACACGAGTTCGGAACCGTATTCCGGATCGTGGCCGAGGAAGTCCTCCACCACCTGCCTGGTCATATCACCGACGTGCACGCCGACGCGCCATTGGGCGATGACCTCGTCGTCCTCCCTGGTGATCAGCAGATGCGGCGGCTCCACCTCGACGCGCCGGACTTTCGCACCGGGATAGCGGGTTTCGCACACCTCGGCGACGCGCTCGAGCAGCCGCCCATGCGGATCGACGGCCGGAGCTTCCGGGGGCGGTTCCGGGAGTTCGGGCTCGTCCGGTCCGAGGAGTTCGGGCTGTTTGGCCGTCGGCAGCGCTGCGGTCACCTTCAGCCAATCGAATTCGAGTTGCGCGGTGGACTCACCGCGTCCGGAGAACCGGGCCAGTCCCGCGGCGGTGAGCTGGATGATCTCGTCGCGGCCCGCAGCGGCGGCGGGCAGGACGGGCAGCGTGTCGTCGAGCCGATCCAGATGCGGACCACCGGGTCCCGGACCGTGCAGCAGCAGGTTCAACCGGGCGCCGAGCATCCGGGACAGCGTATCGGCGTCGCGCAGCAGGTCCGGATCATGAGCAGGCGTGCCCGCGCCGGGCAGCGGATCGTGCCGGACGACACCGATGCGCAACCAACCGTTCTCCTCGAACGGGCGCAGCCGCTCGGCGAACCAGGACGCCTGCGGTTCGCCGATCCGGCCGTAATCGTCCTCGGGCAGATGGGTCGCGGCCATGGTCGAGTTCAAACCGGCGACCACCACCCGCAATTCGGGAATCGGGAACAATGTCCATGGCTGTCCGATATCGAAGACGAGGTGATCCAACCCCTGATACAGCGCGCCGAACATCCGTGCGTACTGCTCGAGCTTCGGGAAATACGGCGGCTGCGGTTTGCGATCGCGAGCCTCGCAGCTCAGGAAGTACGCGTGGCAGGCCGGTTTGGAGACATCATGATTGCCGGGCACCACGATCAGTCGCTCCGGACCGAGGCCGAGCAGCGTACGCAATCCGCTCAGGAACGTCAGCGCCTCGTCGACCTCGCGCGGGCGGCCGGATTCGGTCATATCCCCGGACACCACGATCAAATCCGGTTTGGCCACACCCTGATTCACCAGATGGGTCACATTGGCGTGGATGCGCGCCTGCAGTTCGGCCGCGGTGCCCGGCTCGTCCGGTGCGAGCAGCCCACGACCGAAGCGTGGACCCGCGACATGCAGCACCGAGACGCTGGTACGCGGTTCCGCACGATCGGTGGCGCCCGGGAACGCAGGAGCCACAACCGGTGTGCGCCGCGGCAGCACGGATTCGGGTGTGTCCGTGATGGTTTCGACGGCGAACCGGTCCGGGCCATCGTGCGGAAATCCCGGTTCCGACGGCGGCTTGGCCCGCCCCGCGAGCGAATGTCCGACCCGCTCCAAAAGGATTCGGCGCGCCTCCTCGGCGGTGGCCACCCGCACCAGGTCGAGATAGGTAATGGTGGCGAGCAGGCCCTCGAGCGTGCATTCGGCGATGCGCACCGGCATCAGCTTGCCCGGATCGGTGCGGTAGGCCGCCTGCCATTCCATGGTTCCGTAGTAGGAACCGAGATAGTTCTCCGACAGCACCACCAGCACCACCGCCGAATCACGCACACCGCGATCCATGAAATCGATGAAATTGGTGCCGGGGACGAAATCCCAGGCCTGGATGAGGGTGCGGTAACCCGCGGTCTCCAACTGCCAGGCCAACCAGGTGGCCCATCGCTCGTCGGCCGGTGAATAGCTGATGAAGAAGTCCCGCCGCCCGCCCGAAGTCACAGCATCAGTATGCCCCGATGGGTCGCCACGCCAAACGGCAGAAGATCATTACGACGCTTACCGAATGCGGAAGAGCCGCAGCCGATATGCTGCATGATGGGGAATGTGTCCGAACAACAGGTCGATTACGCCGCGGAGAACCCGCCGTCGAGTGCCCTGGTGTCCGCGCCGCCGAGATGGGGGCTGAGCACGCTGGATTGGGTCCGGCTCGGACTGTTCGCGGCCGGACTGCTGTGTGTGGCGACCGGATTGCTGCCGCGCGCCGAGGCCGCCGACAATATGCGCAGGATCGGGCCACTGCTGCTGTTCCTGTGCAGTGTGATCATTCTCGCGGAGCTGACGCGGCAGGCGAAAGTGTTCGATGTGATCGCGCACCGCCTGGCCATCCTCGGGCGCGGCTACTATCCGGCGTTGTTCCTGCTCTGCGTGCTTTTCGCTTCGGCGACGACGATATTGCTCAATCTCGATACCACTGCGGTATTGCTGACTCCGGTCATGCTCGCGCTGGCGGTACCGGCTCGCATTCCGCCGCTGCCGCTGGCGATGACCACGCTCTGGCTGGCCAATACCGCGAGCCTGCTGCTTCCGGTCTCGAATCTCACCAATCTGCTCGCCGCCGACCGGGTTGCGCTGCGCGCCACGGATTTCGCGGCACGGATGTGGGCGCCGCAGCTCGTATCGATCACGGCGACCATGGTGTGCCTCTGGGTCTGGTATTGGCGGCGCGGCCGACGTGAAACCGATCGGTACATACCGCCGGAGCCGGTTCGTCCGGAGAACGCCAGGGAGCGCACGCTGCTCTACACGACGGCAGGAGCGTGTCTGCTGTTCATTCTCGCGATCCCGTTCGTGGGTGATCGGATCGGTATCGCCGCCACCCTGGCTGCCGCGATCGCCGTGGGCGCCTTCGCGATCTTCGACCGCGCATCGCTGCGACTAACGCTGATCCCGTGGCAGTTGCTGGTTTTCGTGGTCGGGTTGTTCCTGGTGGTGCCGACATTGAGCCGGTTCGGGCTCGCCGATGTCATGCATGCGCTGATCGGGCACGATTCCGGAGTGGTCGGGGCGTACCGTGCGGCGGGCGCCGGGGCCGGATTGTCCAATGTGGCCAACAATCTTCCGGCTTACACCGCAGGTGAGGCTGTGGTGTCCGAGGAGAATCGAAATCAGTTGCTGGCCCTGCTCATCGGCACCAATGTCGGGCCGATCGTGACGCCATGGGCGTCACTGGCGACGCTGCTGTGCCTGGAGTTCTGCCGCACCCATGGTGTTCGGGTGCCGATGCCGCGGTTCGTGCTCACCGGGCTGGGGCTCGCGGTCGTCGCTACGACCGGTGCTGTCGCTGCGCTGCTGGCGACCGGATAGGTGGGATCGCCCCTCAGCCCGGCAGGCCCGTCACACTCACCTCGGCGGCGGTCTTCACCAGCAAAGCCAGCTCCGGCAGCATTTCGGCGCTGGCGGCAATGAAGTTCACTTCGCCGCGGGGGAGGTCGAGGTGATCGTTGAGCGGTGCGCCGTCGAAATCGGTGATGTGGATCCCGGATTCACGGGCCAGCAGGGTGCCCGCGGGCAGGTCGACCAAACCGGCTCGGTAGCCGACGAATCCGTCGATATCACCGCGGCTCAGCATGACCCAGCACAGCAGCGGAGACCACAGTTGGATCAGGCGACGGGAACCGGATTCCAGGGCCAGGCGCAGGCCGCGTGCCGTGCTGTCGGTACGAGTCACCGGATAGCCCTGCAGCCAGGCCAGGGTCGGAGCGGATTCGGAGGACCGGTGCGGCGGCCGCCAGAGCGGGCCGTCCGGCCCGGTAGCGCCGGACCCGCGCACGGCGGACCAGGTGCGGTCGGCCAACGGTTCGTGGACGATACCGAGCATCGGAATTCCGTTGTGGCACAGAGCGATACCGATTGTGCAGACGGGCAGGCCGATGGCGATGTTATTGGTGCCGTCGAGCGGATCGACGACCCAGCACCAGGAATCGTCGACACCCTGGAGCCCGGATTCCTCGGCGAGGATGCGATGGTGCGGGAAGGCGCGGCGGATATGACCGACGATGATATGTTCCGCGCGCAGGTCCAGGTCGGTGACCAGATCGCCGCTGGCGTCCTTGGTACGGACGGTGACCGATCCGGCCAGACCCTCCCGGATCGCCCGACCCGCCTCGATCACCGCCGCCCTGGCCACCTCGGCAGCGGTCGTCAGGACGGTGGCCAGCCGGTCGAAGGCGCTGATCGGATCCGGATCGGCCGACGTCGGACCATCCGGTGACAGCAATAGGTTCGCTACGTCGCCTGCTCGCATCGGTCCTCCAGTTGTTCCGGCAGGGTGGGGTCCTGCAGGTGGTCCAGCACCGTTTGCGCGGCGCGCCTGGTTTCGCTCGGAGTGCAACTGGTTCGGTGCACCCAGTGGTCTGCGGTGGCCAGAGTGCCGAGGGATCGGTCCGGTCGGCCACGACGAACCTCGCCGAGCACCACGGTGGCCGCCTCGCCCCGCACATCGGAGAGGTGAAATACCCCGTGTGGCAGGGTGTATACCTCGCCCGCACGGAAGTGCTCACTGGATCGGATGCGATAGCGGACCATACGCTCGGTCGCACGCACCACATCACCGTCGGCGCCACTATGGATTTCGAAGATGCGATGGGTTGCCCGGTCCGCAGAGCTCTCCACGTCGAGTATCTCGTTGCCGACCTCGCCGTACAAGACCACGCTGAGCAGATCCCAGCTGTGCGCGTGCATCGCCGAAGTCGTCGGACACGACCGCAGCCCATCGGTCCAGACGTGCACGCAGACGCCGAGTCCGCCGTCGCGCCACGCGGGAAAACACAAGAAACCCAACGGATGCCGAACCGCGCCGATCTCGGTGCGACCGTCGAGCACTCTTGTCATGAAATCACGAGCCCAGCGCCGCACCGCGGGCCCCGCCGCATCGGAGCTGATCAGCGTTCGTAGTCGGGCATAGTCGTTCATTCAGTACGGATTCCTCGGCTGCAGTGCGCGTCGCACGATATCGGCGACATCGCGATCGGTATAGGACGCCGGTAGCGCGAGACCGAGCAGATCGAACAGCGCACGAGTCTGATCGACCGACGGTTCGTCGGCGAGCGCGAGTTCCTCGCTCCGGCTCAGCGGCACCTGTCTGGCCTGCTTGAAACTGGCCACGAGCTCGCGGTTGAAGTCCCGGTAGTAGGGCTTGTCCCGTTCGAACATCAGGGCAGGAGTGTTCGGATTGTCCTGTGTGACAATGACGCAACTCGACGAGAGGTCCCATCGGAAGGTCGTCATCACCATCGAGAGTCCGACATCGATGGTCAGGAAGGTGAATCGCTGCCGGTACCAGCAGGCCGCGAGCACCGTCGCGAAGGACTCCTTGCGGGTCCGCTCGGTGGTCCACAATTCGCCGGTGCGGTCGGCCTCGGGCACCAGCGAGGAGCGGAACTGCGCGTAGGTCTTGCACAGTTGTTCATTGGTCGGATCCAGCACCTCCACCTGGATCCGCAGCGGACGCTGTTCGCGGCGCGCGTTCTCCACGCACTCCCGCAGCGTCACCGCGCGCAGGTAGGTTCCGGTGCCGCCCTTGAAAAGCCACTGTTCGGTACCGCGCCGGGCCAGTGTATGCGCATGCCCGATCTCGGGACCGTAGAGCAACTGCACCGAGGTCGTATCGCGAATGGCCTTGGCCGACAAGTGCCGATCACGCAGCAGCGTGGTGGCCAGCAGACCGAGCACCAGCAGGATGACCGCGTTGATCAGATCCGAATCGAAGAAGCCGATATCGATCAGCGAGATCACACCGAAGATGACCGCGAGAACCAGAGCGACGAGTCCGTCGATATTGTTCCGCAGCCAGATCAGCACCCGTGCCATAGGTTTTCGGCCTCCCCTAGGGTTTCTACCCAGGATAGGTGCACCTGTGTGGACGCAGCGAGCGAACGGTCAAGTCGCACTGGCGGGTCGGTGTGTGACGGCGTCCAGTCGAGCGGCGAGGATACGGCGGGCTCGATCGTAGCGCGCCGATTCGCCGAACAGCAGCGCATCCTGGGCCGCGGTGCGTGCGATGGCGTCGAGTTCGAAGGCGAGGTCGCCGGGCTCGTTGCCGGGGACGATCTCGCCGAGGCCGATGGCCTCGGCGACGGTGGCTTCGTAGAGCCGCAACCAGTCTCGGCGCGATGCCGCGAGGGCGTCGTGCACGCGTCCGGGGCGGGCGTCGAACTCCGCGACGGCGGACAGGAAGAAGCAGCCGCCACTGAAGTACGGCTTCGCGGCATAGTCCAACCACGACTCGGCGAGCGCCCGGACCCGGCGGATCCCGGCGGGTGCACGTCGCGCGGGCTTCACCACATGCGCGACGAACACCTCGACGGCCGCGCGGACGGTCGCGATCAGGAGAGGACAGATCATGCGCGCTATTCAGCAGGAGCAGTGGGGCGGGCTGGAGACCATGCGACTCGTCGAGATCGCGCGGCCGACACCGCTGTACACCGAAGTGCTGGTGAAAGTCGTTGCGGCGGGAGTCAATCCGATCGACTACTTCACCCGAGAAGGGCGGGCGTACGTGCGGGCATTGACGCTACCCTTCGTCAACGGCTGGGATGTCGCCGGAATCGTTGAGGAGGTCGGCTACGGGGTGACCCGTTTCCGGCCCGGCGACCGCGTGTACGGCATGCCCTGGTTTCCGCGCGCGGCGGGCGCCTACGCGGAATACGTGACCGCGCCGTCGCACCAATTCGCGTCCATGCCAGCGGGTTCGAGTTTCACCGAGGCCGCAGCCCTGCCCTTGGCCGCGCTCACGGCCTGGCAGATGCTTGTCGATATCGGGAAAGTCGCACCTGGACAGCGTGTTCTGGTATCCGCCGCAGCAGGCGGCGTTGGCCATTTCGCCGTGCAGATCGCAAAGTCGTTCGGGGCCTATGTGATCGGGACCGCACGCGCGGCCAAACACGACTTCCTCGCCGCGCTCGGCGCCGACGAGACCATCGACTACACGACGACCGATGTCGCCGCGAGCGTCCGCGACGTCGATATCGTGATCCAGATGCACGGCGGCGAACCGGCGCTGCGCATGCTCGAAACCTTGCGTCCCGGTGGCATTCTCGTCAACGCACAGGCGGCATGGACACCTGGAATGGCCGAGCGGGCGAGCCGACTCGGCGTACGCGCCAGCGGCTACCTGGTGGAACCCGACCGCGCCGATCTCGAAGCACTGACCGAACTGGTCGAAAAGGGGCAGCTGCGCCCACACGTGGAAACGGTGCTGCCACTGGAGCAGGCAGCACAAGCCCACCGCCTCATCGAGCGGGGCCGAACCAGCGGGAAGATCGTGCTCACCGTGAGTGACCCAGAGCACACGCCGGAACCTTGACCTCGAGTGCAGTTGAGGAACCAGGATCGATCGTGCCCAGGTTCGCCGAATGCGGTACGCACCATCCGTCGGTGCGCACCACGGAGCCAGGCATACCCGATTCCGCGAGATAGTCCTCGCGGTTCGCTCCCGCTGGGCCGGTACACCCACCAGCGGGAGCTCGGGCGGCATCGGATCGTGATAGCCCTGAAACGTAAACAGCCGCATACCATTTCGGTATGCGGCTGGGCCGACGGCGATCAGACGGAGACGGCGATCTCCCACTCGTACACGGTGAGCTCCGAGGAACCGGTGGTGTGCACCGGATCGGTGAACGCGATTTCCCTTGCGGCTTCCAAACTTTCGGCGTTGATCACGTAAGCACCGCCGGTGCCGTCGGTGAACCGACCGCTCTCCACCAACTGTCCGCGCTCGAGCAATTCGTTCAGGAACTGCTTGTGCGGTTCGATCACGGCCGGGTCGAACGACGGCTTGCGCATCGCCATGACCAGATACTTGTTGATCACGCCTGCGACTCCGGACGCGGTGCCCTGGTCGCCGCGGCGGCCGCGCGCACCTGCGGGGCGACCAGCACGACCTGGCCGAGCACACCGTTGACGAATCCGGGCGAATCGTCGGTGGACAGCTCCTTGGCCAACTCCACCGCCTCGTCGACCGCGACGACCGGCGGAACATCGTTGGCGTGGAACAACTCCCACACCGCGATCCGCAGAATGGCCCGGTCCACGGCGGGCAGCCGGGACAGCTCCCAGTCCTTGAGGTAGGACTCGATAGTGCCGTCCACCCGATCCAGATCGTCGGCGACGCCCTCGACCAGGGTGCGGGTGTAGGCATGCACCGGAGCGACCGCCTGATCCTGGGTGGCCAGTTCGGCCCGCTCGGTGAGCAGGTCGGCCGCGTCCACATCGCGGGCCTCCGCCTCGAAGAGCAGATCGACCGCCCGGCGGCGGGCCTTGTGGCGCGCGCCGAGCTTCTTGAACGTGGACTTCTTGTCTATGGGCTGTTCCGCCACAGCAGTCATTATCCCTGTTCGCCTCGGCGGGCGATCAGGCGTTCACGCGGCCGAGGTAGCCGCCGTCGCGCGAATCGATGCGCAGCTTGTCGCCGGTGTTGATGAACAGCGGGACCTGCACCTCGGCGCCGGTCTCCAGGGTGGCGGGCTTGGTGCCGCCGGTGGAGCGGTCGCCCTGCAGGCCGATGTCGGTGTGCTGCACCACGAGCTCGACGGTGACCGGCAGCTCGACGTAGAGCGGCGCGCCCTCGTGGGTGGCGACCTGAACGACCATGTTCTCCAGCAGGAACCGGGCGCCGGGGCCGATGGTCTCCTCGGAGATGGAGATCTGGTCGAAGGTCTCGCCGTCCATGAAGACGTAATCCGAGCCGTCGTGGTACAGGTAGGTCATATCGCGACGGTCGACGGTGGCGGTCTCCACCTTGACACCCGCGTTGAAGGTCTTGTCGACGACCTTGCCGGACAGCACGTTCTTCAGCTTGGTCCGCACGAAGGCAGGACCCTTACCCGGCTTGACATGCTGGAATTCGATGATCTGCTGGAGCTGACCGTCGATCTTCAGCACGAGGCCGTTCTTGAAGTCGCTGGTGTCCGCCACTGTTCTCGGATCTCCTAGTTCTGGATATGCGGTCTCGGTGACCGGCGTCATTCGACGACGGTCAGGTCTTTGCTGGTGTTGGTGAGCAGATCCGGGCCCCCCTCGCGCACCACGAGCGTGTCCTCGATCCGGACGCCGCCGCGGCCGGGGAAGTACACACCTGGTTCGACGGTCACCGCCACGCCAGACAGAAGTGTACCGGTTCCGGTTTTGGCGATTCCGGGCGCTTCGTGGATCTGCAGTCCGACACCGTGTCCGAGACCGTGTACGAACAGCTTCCCGTGTCCGGCCGCCTCGATCACCGCACGCGCGGCCGCATCCACGTCGGTGACCGGCGCGCCGGGCCTCAGCGCCTCGCGTCCGGCCCGCTGCGCCGCCTCGACCAGCGCGTACACCTCCCGGTGCCAGTCGGACGCGGTGCCGAGCACGAAGGTGCGCGTCATATCGGAGTGGTAGCCGCCGACCACCGCGCCGAAGTCGATCTTGACGAAATCGCCGGTGGCCAGGACCGCTCCGGTGGGTCGGTGATGCGGGATGGCGGAGTTCGCGCCGGTCGCCACGATGGTCTCGAAGGCGACCGCATCGGCGCCGTGTTCGAACATCGCCCATTCCAGATCCCTGGCGACCTGGCGTTCGGTACGGCCGGGGCGCAGACCGCCGCGCTCCAGCAGGGTCGCCAGCCCGGCGTCACCCGCGGCGCAGGCGGCCCGCAACTGTTCGATCTCGTAAGCGTCCTTGACCATGCGCAGCTGTTCGACCAGCCCCGGAGTGGCAACGAATTCCAAACCGGTCTTCTGCTCGATGAATCCGCGATGCTGGTCGACGGTGACGATATGGCTCTCGTAACCGACCCGGCCGAGCTGCCACTCCCCCGCGAGCTCCACGATGCGCCGGGCGGTCGCCCTGGCGATTTCGGCGCGCAGGTCCGGCACCTGCTCGGCGACCTGGCTCAGATAGCGCCCATCGGTGCCGATCACGGTGCGCTCCTCGGAATTACGCATATCCCAGGAGGTCACCAGCAGTGCGGCATTGGACCCGGTGAAGCCGGTCAGATACCTGATGTTCACCAGATCGGTGACCAACAGCGCGTCGACCTCGTTCTCCACCAGCAGACTGCGCAGTGCGCCACGGCGCGCCGCGTAGTCGGGCCCAGGACCCGCGTGATCAGCAGACATGTCTCAAAACTACCGCCGACACGCCGTAGATCCCGCATAAAACACCGGTTTACCGGTATTCGAGCGAGGCGATCGATGTTCACATATCGATCGGTTATCCCCAATCCCGAATCGGGGGCTGCATCCGCGACCAGGCGCGGACGAGGCTGAAAGCCATGTCCCCCATCGCTTTTGCCGTGCTACTGGCCTGGTGCTCGGTGCTCACCGTCTTCGATATCCGGCAGCGCCGACTGCCCAATGTGCTCACCGCCTCCGGCGCGCTGATCATCTTCGGATATGCGCTGTTCACAACACAATTCAGAGCCGCGATGGTCGGTTCGATCTTGTTGGCGATGCCATATTTATTGGTGCACTTGATCGCACCGGCCACACTCGGCGCGGGTGATGTGAAACTAGCCGTCGGGCTGGGCGCGGTCGCGGCGCTCGGTGGCGCACAGGTATGGGTGCGGGCGGCGCTCGTCGCACCCGCACTGACCGCGGCATTCGGGCTCGCCGTATTGGCCCACTGGCGGATTCGGTCCGGTGCTGATCGGGCCGGACCGCGTGCGCTTCCCCACGGGCCCGCCATGTGCGTCGCGACGGTGCTGAGCCTGGCGGCGGCGTATGGCTAGCCGATGCCGCGACGCCGCCGTGCCGGTCATCACGGCGGGCCGCGTGCCGGAGCACCCCCGTCGACATGGGAAGATGGACAGCGTGTTGCGCTGGATAACTGCCGGAGAATCCCATGGTCCCGCTCTCGTCACCATCCTCGAGGGGATGGTGGCCGGTGTCGAGGTGACGTCCGACGAGATCTCCGCACAGTTGGCGCGCCGTCGGCTCGGGTACGGGCGCGGTGCCCGGATGAAGTTCGAGGCCGATAAGGTCACCGTCATCGGTGGAGTGCGGCACGGACGCACCATGGGCGGGCCGGTGGCCATCGAGATCGCGAACTCCGAGTGGCCGAAGTGGACGACGGTCATGTCCGCGGATCCGGTGGACGAGAACGAACTCGCCGACCTGGCCCGCAACGCACCGCTGACCCGGCCGCGGCCCGGCCATGCCGACTACTCGGGCATGCTCAAGTACAACTTCGACGACGCCCGCAATGTCTTGGAGCGGGCCAGCGCCCGCGAGACCGCCGCGCGCGTCGCGGCGGGCACGGTCGCCAGGAATTTCCTGCGCCAAGCCTTCGGCGTCGAGGTCATCTCGCATGTCGTCTCGATCGGCACTGCCGCCAACACCACCGGCATCGTGCCGACTGCCGCCGACCTGGCCGCGATCGACGAGAGTCCGGTGCGCGCGTTCGACAAGGACGCCGAGGCAGCGATGATCGCCGAGATCGAGGCCGCCAAGAAGGACGGCGACACCCTGGGTGGTGTGGTCGAGGTGGTCGTGGACGGGCTACCGGTTGGATTGGGTTCGTTCATCAGCGGCGCGGATCGGCTGGATTCGCGGCTCGCGGGCGCGCTCATGGGAATTCAGGCGATCAAGGGCGTCGAGGTCGGCGACGGTTTCGAAACCGCGCGCCGCCGCGGCAGCCAGGCACATGACGAGATGAAGCCGGGGCCGGACGGCGTGCTGCGCTCGACCAACCGTGCCGGTGGTCTCGAGGGCGGTATGACCAATGGCGAGCCGCTGCGCGTGCGCGCCGCGATGAAGCCGATCTCGACGGTGCCGCGCGCGCTGTCCACGGTCGATATGACCACCGGCGAGGAGGCCGTCGCCATCCACCAGCGCTCGGATGTCTGTGCCGTGCCCGCCGCGGGTGTGGTCGCCGAGACCATGGTCGCGCTGGTCGTCGCGCAGGCCGCGCTGGAGAAGTTCGGCGGTGATTCACTGGTCGAGACCGTCGACAACATCACCAGCTACGTCAAGCGCATCGGCACCCGACCACACGTGCCGCAATGATCGTGCAGTCCGATCCGCGCGCACCGCGCGTGGTGCTGGTCGGACCGCCGGGGGCGGGGAAGTCGACGATCGGCCGCAAGCTCGCCAGGGAACTCGGTGTCGAGCTCTACGACACCGATGCCGGAATCGAGCGCGAGACCGGACGCACCATCCCGGAAATTTTCACCGAGGACGGCGAACCGGAATTCCGCCGGATCGAGGAGCAGGTGGTGCGCCGCGCCATCCTCGCCGAACGCGGTGTGGTCTCCCTCGGCGGTGGTGCCGTACTGTCCGAGGACACCAGGGCGCTGCTGCGCAATCGCACTGTGGTGTATCTGGAAATCAGTGTGGCCGAAGGACTTCGGCGCACCGGTGCGAGTACGCAGCGACCGCTGCTGAACGGTGCGGATCCGGGTGCGAAATATCGCGAGCTGATGCGCAAGCGCAGGCCGCTGTACCGGGAGGTCGCCACCGTGCGGGTGCGCACCGACGGTCGCAGTCCGGGTCGCGTGGTGCGGATGATCATGGCGAAGCTCGGCATGGAATCGGTACTGCCGCAAGAAGCGGAGCCCGACGCGAGCGGAACTACACCGGATGACGTAGCGCCGAAACCGCAGGGCAGCAATAGATCCCGAGCCCGGCGCGCTGCCAGGGCCCGTGCGGCCGCGCGTCGCCGGGCCGCCGCCGCACAGGCGGATGGCACCGAATCCGCGGCGACCGAGCGGCTGGAGCCCACTGGCAAGATCACCGCGGCCGGACGGATCACGACCGATACCGCAACAGTCGATCGCCCCAAGCCCACCGGCAAAATCGCCAATGGCCGTGCCGGTTCCGAAGGATCCGGTGACCCAGCGACACCCGGAAGCCGGTCCCGCCGCACCCGGGCCCGTCGCGCCCGCGCGCGAGCGCTCAAACAATCAGCACGCACAGAATCGGAGCCGAGTACACGTGAGTGAGCGAAGCGAGCGACCCATCAGCCCAGCTGAGCAGCAGCCGACCGAGCCGAGTCGCATCGAGGTCCGCACCGCCGATCCGTATCCGGTGATCATCGGCCGCGGCCTGCTCGGCGAGCTCGTCGAGTCGGTCGTCGGCGCGACAACCGGCGTGCGCACAGTCGCGATCTTCCATCAGCCGCCGCTGGCCGAAACCGCCGAGGTGGTGCGCAAGGCCTTGGCCGACAAGGGTATCGATGCGCACCGCATCGAAATCCCGGATGCCGAGGCGGGTAAGGACCTGGCGGTGGCCGGGTTCTGCTGGGAGGTGCTCGGCCGCATCGGCCTGACCCGCAATGACGTGGTGGTATCGCTCGGCGGCGGTGCGGCGACCGACCTGGCCGGATTCGTCGCCGCCACCTGGATGCGCGGGGTGCATATCGTGCATGTGCCGACCACGCTGCTGGCCATGGTCGACGCGGCCGTCGGCGGAAAGACCGGTATCAACACCGAGGCGGGTAAGAATCTCGTCGGCAGCTTCCACGAACCGGCCGCGGTGCTGGTGGATCTGGCGACCCTGGAGACGGTGCCGCGCAACGAGATCGTCGCGGGTATGGCCGAGATCATCAAGGCCGGTTTCATCGCCGACCCGGTGATCCTGGACTTAGTGGAGCGCGATCCGGAGGCCGCACTCGACCCGACCGGCGATGTGCTGCCCGAATTGATCCGCCGTGCCATCCAGGTGAAGGCCGATGTCGTTGCCGCCGATCTCAAGGAAGCCAGCCTGCGCGAGATCCTCAACTACGGCCACACCCTCGGCCACGCCATCGAGCGCCGTGAGCGCTACCGCTGGCGGCACGGTGCGGCCGTTTCGGTGGGTCTGGTCTTCGCCGCCGAACTCGGCCGACTCGCCGGTCGCCTCGACGATGCCACCGCCGACCGCCATCGCAGCGTCCTCGCCAGTGTCGGCCTCCCGACCAGCTACGACGCCGACGCCCTCCCACAACTCCTCGACGCCATGCAGACCGATAAGAAGACCCGCTCCGGCGTGCTGCGCTTCGTGGTCCTCGACGGCCTCGCCAAGCCCGGCCGCCTCGAAGGCCCGGACCCCACCCTGCTGGCCGCCGCCTACTCGGCGATCGCCCGCGAGGACAGCGCCAGCAGCGGCGCGATCCTGCTGTAGTCGCGAACAGCGAAGCGGCGCATCCGATTCGGTCGGTTGCGCCGCTTTGCGTCACGATCTCGGCCGCAGGCACAGTGCCGACCGCATCGGCCCGCCCGCTGCATGGGCGAACTGAGCACCTGAACAGGACTGCGGCCCATCCGGAAAAACGAAGGCGACCCTGTCGGCCGTATCGGCCGACGAAGGTCGCCTCCAATCGAATTCGCCAGCGGCTACGCAGGAGTCGCGGCGGCGCCCGGTGCCTGCGGTGTCGACCGTTTCGCAGACTTGTTGATCTGGCGGTCGGCGATGATGCGGCCGATGCCGATACCGATGAGGCCCGGAATGAAGACCAGCAGAATGATGAAGGACGCGCCCGCCGTCAGCTCGAAGAGCAGGCCGTTATCGCCGAGATCGAAGCGGGGCAGCCAGTCGAGCAGCCACGAAACCACACCGCTGCCCAGCCCCGCGGCAGCGGCGGTCTTCAGCCACAGGATGGTGAGGTCGGAGCCGTGCTCCGGATCCGGATGGACCTCACGGTCCTTGCGGCCATCCAGCACACCCCAGAACACCACCGCGGCGAGCAGCACCACCAGGCACAGCGGTCGCATCCAACTGCCCTGGGTCGGCCAGTACACCATCGCGAAGCCCAACGCGGCACGCAGGAAAACGACCAGCGCACCGAGCCCGATGGCCCGCAACACCCAACCATTCATGGTCAACACCATAGCCTCGAGTCGGCCGGATCCAAATGAGAACCGGTTACAGATTTATCGCCGCGGCCATTTCCGCGTGCGGAGCCGGGCGGCCGGTGAACTGTTCGACCTGTCCGTAGGCCTGGTTCAGCAGCATCTCCAGCCCGCCAACCACGATGTGCTCCGCCCGCGCGACCGCAACAGCCAGCGGCGTCGGCCACGGGTTGTAGATCGCGTCGAGCACCACCGGTGCTGCCGCCACCGCCTCGGCGACAACCGCGGCCGCCTCAGCCGGGATCGTGCTCACCACGGCACCGGCATCGGCGCACACCGCGCGCAACGCGTCCTTGTCGAAGCCGATCACGGCGGTGGTCATACCGAGTTGCTCAGCGAGGTCCACTGCGTTGCGCGCCCTTCCGGCATCGCGGGCGACGACGGTCACCGCCTTCGCACCGAGTTCGGACAATGCGAGCAGCGCCGGACGTGCGGTTCCACCCGCACCCAGTACGACGGCCTCGGCCAACTCGCCGACACCACCGCCGCGCAACGCGCCGAGTACACCGTCGACGTCGGTGCAGTCGGCACGCCAACCCCGCGAGCCGATCCGAACCAAGGTGTTCGCCGAGCCCACCAGCACCGCCCGTTCGGTGCGTTCGCTCGCATATGCCAGCGCGGCCTCTTTACCCGGCATTGTTACCGAAAGCCCGACCCATTCCGGTCCGAGCCCATCGACCAGACCGGGCAACTCCTCGGCCGAACATTCGATCCGCTCATAGGTCCAATCGAGCCCGAGCGCGCGGTAGGCCGCCAGATGCAGCTGCGGCGACCGCGAATGCGCGATCGGCTTACCGAGCACGGCCGCCTTGCGGGTTTCCGTCATCGCCTCACCGCCCACTGTCGAGAATTCCGCTCTGCCTGGCCTTTTCGATATTGCGCAGATGTTCGCTGTAGCTCTCGGTGAACAAGGTGGTTCCCTGTTTGTCGACAGTCACGAAGTACAACCATGTCCCCGGCTCCGGATTCTCCACGGCGCGCATCGCATTCAACGATGGCGCGGAGATCGGGGTCGCAGGCAGTCCCGGCATGGCGTAGGTGTTCCACGGTGTGCGCTTGGCACGGTCGGCGTCGGTGGTCGCGACCTCGGTGCGGTCCAGTGCGTAGTTCACCGTCGAGTCGAATTGCAGTGGCTGGTTGTCCGCGAGCCGGTTCACGATCACCCGCGCCACCTTGCCCATGTCCTGCGGCAGCGCCTCGCGTTCCACCAGCGAGGCGGCGATCAAGGTCTGGTACGGATTGAGCTTCGTCTCGGCACCGGACTGCAGCAGACCGGTCGACTCGTAGCTGCGCGCACTCGCGCTCACCAGCTGCTTCAAAATCTGATCCGGTGTACCACTGGGATCGAAATCCCAGGTCCCCGCGGCGATAAGACCTTCGAGCTGCCTGGTGCGATCGGGTACGTCACGCACCCGCTGCTCGGCCCAGCTCGGCACGCCGAGGGCGTTCAGATCCGCACCCGCACCGGCGGTATCGAGCTGGTCGTAGGTGATGCATTTCTGATTCGTACCGGTGCCGACGCAGCTGGCGTCGGCAATCTTGCGGTAGATGCCGTCCTTGCGCGAGCCGGTATTCACGTCCTGCTGGTCGTGCAGCTGCCGTCCCTCGGAGACGACGAGATTGCCGACCCGCGAACTCTTGCCGAGCAGTGCCGTCACCGCCTGGGTGGACGGGCTGTGACTCGGGATCGCGTAGTAGCCGGGCTGCACCGAATTCATATTCGAATTGCGCACGGCCGCTTGGAAGAAGGCCTCACTGCTCGCGACGATGCCCTTCTTGTGCATCTCCTCCGCGATCTGGTTCGACGTGTCGCCCGGATGGACCTGCACCACCACCAGCGGACCGACCGGGCCCGCGAAGTCCTCGGGCGCGCCGAACATCTTGACCACTTTCATCCCCGCGAATACCGCGGCACCGGCGAACAGCGCCACGAACAGCGCACCGATCAGCCACAGATTTCGGCGGCGCTTCTTGCGCTCGGCGGCCTTGCGGGAGGCCGCCCGGGACCGTCGGCCGCGCGAGGGCGCACTGCGTCGACGCTCCGAGCGGGACTCCGCACGCTCCTCGTCGGTCC
>NZ_BDBY01000169.1 GCF_001613225.1 Nocardia pseudovaccinii NBRC 100343 | reverse complement strand
ACATGTCCGGAAATGCTCCGCTGACGAACGCACGGTCGGTACCGCAGATCCCGCACGCCGAAACCGCGAGGCGCACATGGTCGCGAGGCGGCGCTTCTGTTTCGACATCGACCAGTTTCAACTCCGCACCGGCGGATTGCACGTGAACAGCCTGATGATCGGACATCGGTATCCTCGCTTTCCCTCGGAACGACGGCGCATGTGCCCAGCACAAGGTCGATCTTGTTCAGCTGGGCCTGTTCGAGTGTTTCGTCGGGCCTCAGACCGGGAAGGTCACTCCGGTCAGTTTCTCCGAGACCGTCCACAAGCGTTGCTGAATCGCGGTGTCATGCGATTGCGGGCTCGATTCGACAACTTTCGGGTAGCCGCGGGTCTCCAGGAATCCACCCGGTCCGTAGTACTGGCCACCGAGCACGTCGGGGTCGGTGGCGGCGCGCAGTATCGACAGGGCCCCCATCGCTGGGCTCTGTGTGACGAGCGGTGCGACGACAGGCATGAGCGCACGCAGCGCAGTGGGCATGTTGCGCATCAAGTCGGTGTTCGCGGCACCGGGGTGCGCCGCGACCGCGATCGTGGTGCCGGTGCTGGACAGGCGTCGTTGCAGTTCGTAGGTGAACATCAGATTCGCCAGCTTGGACTGGCCGTAGGCCGCCACCCGGTTGTAGGACCGTTCCCCTTGGAGATCGTCGAAGTCGATCCGCGCCCTGATTCGATGTCCGACGCTGCTGACCGTGACCACCCGCGAGCCCGGCACCGGCAGCATTCTGTCGAGCAGCAGCCCGGTCAGTGCGAAGTGTCCCAGGTGATTCGTGCCGAATTGCAGCTCGAATCCGTCGCTGGTGGTCTGCCTCGGCGGGTACATCACCCCGGCGTTGTTGATCAGCAGATCGATAGTGGAAAAGGCCGACCTGAGCTGTTCGGCAGCATTGCGAACTGATGCCAACGAGGTCAGATCGAGCTGCTGGATTGTGGTGTCCGCGCCCGGAGCAGCACCGGCAATACGGTCCGCAGCATGTTTGCCCTTGTCGACATCCCGCACCGCCAACACCACCGACGCGCCGTGCACCGCCAGCGCCCGAGCTGCCTCGAACCCGAGCCCGCTGTTGGCGCCGGTGACGACCGCCACTCGTCCCTTCTCAGCTGGTATGTCTTGCTCGGTCCACCTGTTCGCCATATTTCCTCCCAAGGATCTCGATTTCTCGCCGCGGTCAGTCCGAATTCGGCCGCAATACCGCCGCGCCGTACCAGTGGCAGATCAGCAGCGCCAGCTCGACATCCAACCGGTCGTCGGTGATCGGCCGCCCGCGCCGCGAAACCGCCCGCCCGACCCGGTATTTCACCGAGTTGAAATGCAGATCGAGCTCTGCGGCAGCCGCCTTGTAGCTGGAACCGGTGCGCAGGAACACCCGCAGCGTCTCGCGCAGCCGGGCATCGTTGTCGTTGTCGGCAGCCAATTCGCCGAGCACCTCGCCCACCCATTCGCCGACCTCCGCGCTGCCGCCGTCGAACAGCGCCGCGGCCGACAACCCCGGCTCACTCGCCGCGATGATCCTCGGTTCCACATCGCCACCGGCGAGCGCGACCGAGCGTGCGCGCAGCGCATACCGATGCGACCGCCGGAAACCGGACACTCCCTGTCCCATGGTGCCGATCGCCAGATGCGGGGCATCCGGACACTTGGCGGCGAAATCACGGACCTTGTCCACCGCGTCGGACTGCTCGGACCGATATGGCAGCCAAGCCCAGGCGCTTGTCCGGTCGGCGGCCCCGACCAGCGGCGCGGCGTCCGCGCCGACCGCCTCGGCCAGCTCACGGACGAAGCGTTGCAGCCGGTTCAGCTCGTCACTGCTCGCGCCGGTGTCGGGATACCAGAGGATCAGCGCTAGGTGATGCCAACGCATCGGGTAGCGGATGGCTTCGGTCGCGGCATCGATATCGACCGGCTTCTTCCCGGACAGCACCTCGAGTACGCGCAGCGCGCGCACACTGTTGCGGCTCTCCAGCCACTGCTCGCGCTCGGACTCGTACACCGCGACGACCTGCTGGGTGATCCAGTCGATGTAGTCGAACATCGTGGTGGTGATCGCTTCCGCGACCGCGACACCATCGGCGGGCGCGATATCACCGGCCCGTAATTCGGCGAAGATCAACTCGGTCATCCGCCTGTGGCCGACCCGATAGGCGCGCACCAGGGCATTGACCGGAACTCCATGCTGGGCAAGGCGTCTGGCGTACTCGATGGCGGCCGTGGGAGCGTTGATCCGAGCGACCGGTATGTCGTGCTGCAGCGCGTGCAGGACGGTATCGAGATTGCCCTCCACGCTGGCGCCGAGCAGTTCGACGGTGCGAGGGTCGCCGCGTAACTCGGGGATATCGTCCTCGAGACCGCGCCGGAGGACCGCGCTGATTTCCGTCACCCGCTCGTTCATGCGGGCGGCGATCTCCGCGACATAGCGGCTCACATCGACATGACCGTCGCGACGAAAAGTCGTCACTCCCCAACGGTAGTTACTCGGCGGCTACCGCGCGGAAAATTGCGGTGTTGTGCTCCGGGGACAACACCGGCAGCGAACTGCGGATCGTGGAAATCAATCCGAATCAGCTGGCCCGGGCGGCGTATTCCGACGGTGTCCTTGCGGGTGACGGTGAGCAGTACGAGCGTGCTCGCACGGGTACTTCGGAGACGTGGCCGTCGATGATCGGTATTCCGTAGCCGCGTTCGAATTCGGCCAGCAGTTCGACGTCGACCGGGGCCGCGCCACAGATGGCGAACCGTACCGATGCGGTGTTCGGCCGGATCTGGGCGGGCAGATCCGACAGCAGTGCATACGTGGTCGGGACCGCGGAAATATATGTCGCACGGTTGCGCTCGATCCGGTCGAAGAACGTCTTCGGGCTGAAGGCCACGGTGGCGCGGCCACCGGCGAGTAGCGGCGACAACGTGCCGACCACGATGCTGTTGACGTGGCACAGCGGCAGATTCAGCAGGCTGTGGTCGGCCCCGTCGAGTTCGAATGCCTCGATCACCATTGCGCACATGGCGTTGAGGTTGGCGTGGTCGACCGTGACGCTGCTGGGTTTGCCTGTGGTGCCGTTGCTACAGATGAGCAGCGCCAGTGTGTCGTTGCGGGGCCGTGCGGGTTCAGCGACATCGGGGTCCGCGGCGGTGAGATCGTCGGCGGGGATCACCGCGTGCACCGGAGCCTCGGAAGTGGGCCGCTGCGCGGTGATCAGGACCTTGGCGCCCGAGTCGGTCAGCTGGCAGTCGGCTTCCGCGGCGGTCAGCGACGGGTCGATCGGGGTGACCGTGGCACCGACACGCCAGGTAGCGAACAGCGATACGACAAAGGCGGCAGTGTTCGGCAGCATGATCGCCACCACGTCGCCGCTCGACACTCCCGCGGCCCGCAGGGTAGCGGCGGCACGCCGCACAGCGTCGAGGAATCCTGTGTTGTTCAGGTCGGTGCTGTCGTCGGCGACGGCAGCCGCGTCCGGCGCGGCGGCCGCACGACGGTCCGGAAGAGTCGAAACATTCATCGGTGTCCTCGGTAGGGGTACAGGGAATGACGACAACGGTAGAAATCACGCCGCTGCTGGACACCGTCGTGCATGAACGAAATTCGCCGCGGGCATTGTCACCGGAGGACAATGCCCACCTCGCAATCCACCGTAGTAACTATCGCCTGGTCAGATGTCAGCCCTGCAAGCCCTGAACCGGCTTGTGCGTGTGGGCTTCGATATCCGTAATGGCCGCGTGCAGCAGTTGGTGGGCCAGATCTTGCAGCGCACGGGCACAAGCAAGCTCATCGCCGATGGCGGGGACGTTCTCGTCGGCGGGATTGGTGTGAGCGGAACCGGCCGAGATCAATGGCTCATCTCCGCGGCCGATCAGCTGGGCTTTTACTTTGGTCAGGCGGTCGAGTTCTTCGATGGCGATGGAGATGTTCCAAGTTTTCGACGGCATTCGCACTGCCCTCCAGATTCAGCGGGGACTGTGTCGCTTCACCTCCAATATCGCACCATCATGGCTCGCGCACACCATGCTCGGTTCGGCGATTTTGCCGACCATGCGCTCGTATCGGGGCGATACCCTTGGGCAGGGAGGTTTGGCGGAAAGGAAATAATGTGGGGCAACGCGACCTGGGCCGCATCGCGCGTAGCCGCTGGCTGAGCGCCTGGCGCTGATCCGAGCGACCGATGTACGAGCCGACCGATCTGGTCGATCCAGCTGAGCGAACCCGCACAGCGCTTGCCGCCGTGGTGGCACGGTTTTCCAAGGCTTGGGCGTCCGGGTCCCCACCAGACCTGTCGGCGTACCTGCCCCGCGAACCGGCCGAGCGGCGCACGATACTGATCGAACTGATCAAGATCGATCTCGAATACCGCTGGCTTCGCTATCACTTTCCCAAACGACTGTTCGAATACCGCGCGGAATTCGCAGAGCTGCAAAATGGTCCGCTTCCGGCCGAACTGGTCTACGAGGAGTTCCACGCCCTGCGCCGCGGTTCGCACACAGCCGATGCGGCTACCCTCGCCGAGGCCACCGCCACGGCGGCCGGTCCTGATCTCGCACAGCTCACGAGCGACTACCGCAGCACGATGATTGCTCGTCCGAGTGCCCAAATGGTTCTCGACACGATCGATGTCGGCCACCATATCGACGATTTCGATCTCCTGATGAGGATCGGGGCCGGTGCCTTCGCACAGGTGTATCTCGCTCGACAACAATCAATGCAGCGACTGGTCGCGGTCAAGATTTCCCATAACCACGGCAACGAGCCGCAGACCCTCGCGCAATTGGACCACGAATACATCGTGCGCATCTTCGATCAGCGCCTCATCGCCGACGGCGAGCTGAAACTGCTGTACATGCAGTACCTACCCGGGGGAACGCTGCTCGACGTGCTGCGTCTGCAGCACTCGACGCCTCCGGAATACCGCAGCGGGCAACTGCTGCTCGATGCCATCGACAAGGTACTTGCCGATAAGGGCGAGGTTCGGCCGACGGAATCAGCTGTTCGGACTCGGACCGCCGCACTGACGTGGCCGGAGACCGTCGCCTGGCTGGGCCGCCGACTCGCGGACGCACTGCAGCACGCGTCCGACCGCGGGGTATTGCATCGAGACATCAAACCCGCGAACGTGCTGCTGAGCGCCGAGGGAATCCCGAAACTGGCCGACTTCAATGTCAGCTCCAGCAAACACCTCAAGGGGACGAGTCCCCTCGCGTACTTCGGCGGATCACTGGCGTACATGTCGCCCGAACAGCTCGAAGCCTGCCATCCGGACCTCCCGGCGACCGCCGCCGACCTCGATACTCGAAGCGACATCTACGCGCTGGCTGTCATGCTGTGGGAGTTGCTCACGGGACACCGGCCATTCGCGGATGAAACCTGCGCGGGCGAGTCGGAGACATCGCTGGCCCGCATGCTCGAACTGCGGCGCAGACCCGTCGAGTCGACGTTCCTGTCGGAGCTTCCGCCGGATTGCCCCGCGGCGTTGCGCCAAGTGCTGCTGAAGTGTCTGTCGCCCGACCGCGAAGACCGCTACTCCTGCGGTTCGGAATTGGCCCAGCAGCTCGATTTGTGTCTCGAGGAACTGGCCCGCGACCTTGTCTATCCGCCGCCGAACAGCTGGCGGGCTCGGCTTTCGCGCTGGCCCACCCCCATCCTGTGGTTGTCTTCGCTTGTCGGCGTCACCCTGGCTACCGCCTACATGGCTGTGCACGTCCAGGAGCTGATCAGAGAGCAGCTCTCCGATGCCACCAACTCACAGCTGAACAAGGGTGTCATCGTTTTCATCCTTTGCGCCTCGCCGCCTGCCATCCTCATCTACGCATACATGTCGCGTGATTTGCTCGCGGTTCCTCGCGGTTTGCGCGCTGGCAGACGCTACGACGAGGCAAAGCTCGCGCGGGTGCGGTCGAGAACACTGTTCTGGGGCGACCTGTGTGCGATGAACACCCTGCTGTTCGCGGTTTGCGCAACGGTGACGGGAGTGATGTTGCTTCGCTGGTTCACCGATCTACCGGCGCGGCTGATAGTCCATGCCGCGGCAACCGTTCTGGTGGCGGGCACCATCTCTGTTGCGTACACATTCTTCCTTTCCACGTTCTACGTCGTCCGCTGCGTCTATCCCATCTACCTGCGCCACGGCCGCACATCGGCGCACGACGCCGCCTATCTGCGTGCGCTGCGTCGCAGACTCACGGCCTATCTCGCGGTGACGGCGTCGGTGCCGCTGGTCGGGGTGCTGGCCGGATTCACCGCCCTCGAACCCGAGGAGCTTCCGCTCGTGCGCGATTCGGTGTTGGGGTTGTGCGCGGCCTCCGGGCTCGCGTTCGTCGCCGCTTATTGGTTGTTCCGCAAGCTGGATGCCGACCTGCGCGCACTCGAGCGAGTGGTCTTGCAAAAGCCTGATTCTCGCTGACGGCATTATTCGGTGGCCGGATTGCGCCCTTGCGTTGTATGGAAAACCACGTACGGAATATCGGAGCAATCGCAGAACTCCGCAGCGTAGGATTCACCTCGGGGCTTGTCGAAAGGCGAGGTCGGGATGCATGAAATGGCTATAACCCAGTACCTTGTCGACGCCGTCTGCGAGCATGCGCAAGGGCGCCTTGTGCACGACGTGACGGTCGAGGTCGGCGCGCTGTGCGCTGTTGTGCCCGAGTCCATGCAGTTCTGTTTCGAGCTTGCCACCGAGGCAACGATCGCCGAGGGAGCAAAGCTGGACCTGCGCATTGTCGAAGGGACGGCGCATTGCCGGAACTGCGGGGCGGAATTCCTCCTGCCCGACCTCATCGTGCTGTGCCGTTGCGGCAGCGCCGATGTCGAGATAACCGCGGGGCGGGAACTTCGAATCGTATCGATGGAGGTGAGTGAGCGATGTGCGCAACCTGCGGATGCGAGGGCGACGGGGTCGCTGTGATCACCGTCGGACATCAGGACCACGATCACCCGCACGATCATGGCCACCATGAGCATGGTCCCGGGCATGAACACGAACACCCCCACGAACACGCTCTGACCACGCTGACCCTCGAACAGAAGGTGCTCGCCAAGAACGACGAGCTCGCCGCGGCCAACCGTGCGCGATTGCGTGAACGTGGGATCTTGGCGCTGAATATGACCAGTTCGCCCGGCGCGGGGAAAACGACCCTGATCGAGCGGACGATCCGCGAACTCGACTCGGTTCCGGTGGCCGTCATCGAGGGCGATCAGGCGACCCTGCTGGACGCGCAGCGCATCGAGGCAACCGGCTGCAAGGTCGTGCAGGTGAATACCGGCGCGGGCTGCCATCTCGATGCGGACATGATGCGACGCGCTCTCGACGCGCTGGATCCGGCGCCGGGCAGCCTGCTGTTCGTCGAGAATGTGGGCAATCTGGTCTGTCCGGCATTGTTCGATCTCGGCGAGGCGGGCAAGGTCGTGATCATCTCGGTCACCGAGGGCACCGACAAGCCGTTGAAATATCCGCACATGTTTGCCGCGGCGGAGCTGGTGCTGATCAACAAAACCGACCTGCTGCCATATGTGGATTTCGATTCAGGGCGATGCGTGGAATACGCGCAGTCGGTGAATCCCGGCGTAAAGATCCTTCCGGTATCGGCGGCCACCGGCGATGGACTGGCCCTCTGGTACGACTGGCTCGAGGCCCGGCTAACCGTCGGCATACCGATACCTTGAAAGCCGTCAGCTCTCAGACCTAGACTCATGTGATCAGAGTCACACGCGGATCTGTCGGCGTAGCTGACCAGAGATTTATCCGCGTGCCCCCGCTGCGGAAGGTGGCAGTCCGATGCCAACTCAGGAAGCAGTAAAAGCCGAAGACACCTTGATCCACGTCCTCTGGATCAATGCGGGACTCAGCTGTGACGGCGATTCGGTGGCCCTCACCGCCGCCACCCAGCCGAGCATCGAAGAGATCGCACTCGGATCACTCCCCGGATTGCCGAAGATTGCCGTGCATTGGCCGCTCATCGATTTCGAATGCGGTCCGACCGGCGGCGCGGACGATTTCCTGGAGTGGTTCTTCAAGGGAGATCGGGGCGAACTCGATCCGTTCGTTCTGGTCGTCGAGGGGTCGATCCCCAATGAGCAGTTGCACGAAGAGGGTTACTGGTGCGGCTTCGGCAACAATCCTGCGACCGGTCAGCCGATGACGACGAGCGAATGGCTCGATCGGCTGGCGCCGAAGGCGACCGCGGTGGTCGCCGCGGGCACTTGCGCGACGTACGGCGGTATCCACGCGATGGCGGGAAATCCGACCGGCGCGATGGGTGTCCCGGACTATCTCGGCTGGGAATGGAAGAGCAAAGCGGGCATTCCGATCGTCTGCGTGCCCGGCTGCCCGATCCAGCCCGACAATCTGTCCGAAACCCTTACATACCTTCTCTATATGGCCACGGGCCAGGCGCCGATGATCCCGCTCGACGACGCGCTGCGCCCGAAGTGGTTGTTCGGCGCCACCGTGCACGAAGGTTGCGACCGAGCGGGCTACTACGAGCAGGGTGATTTCGCCGAAGAGTACGGATCACCGAAATGCATTGTGAAGCTGGGCTGTTGGGGCCCGGTCGTCAAGTGCAACGTGCCCAAGCGCGGCTGGGTCAACGGCGTAGGCGGCTGCCCGAATGTGGGTGGCATCTGCATCGGCTGCACGATGCCGGGATTCCCGGACAAGTTCATGCCGTTCATGGACGAACCGCCGGGCGGCAAGATCTCCTCGACCGCTTCCGGGCTGTACGGGTCGGTGATACGCAGTCTGCGCCACATCACCGGCCGCACCGTCGACAAGGAACCGCGCTGGCGGCACAAGGGCGGGAAGCTCGAATCCGGCGCGACACGCACCTGGTAGGGAGATATTTCGATGACAGAGATCATTCCCGATCCGTCACTTCGCAAGATCGAACCCGACGCCCTGGTAGAGATGGCCTGGGATCCGATCACCCGCATCGTCGGCAGCCTCGGCATCTACACCAAGATCGACTTCAACAGTCGCGAGGTGGTCGAGTGCCACAGCACCTCGTCGATCTTCCGTGGCTATTCGATTTTCATGAAGGGCAAGGACCCGCGCGACGCGCACTTCATCACCAGCCGCATCTGCGGCATCTGCGGTGACAACCACGCGACCTGTTCGTGTTACTGCCAGAACATGGCTTACGGGGTCAAACCACCGCCCATCGGCGAGTGGATCGTCAACCTCGGCGAGGCCGCCGAGTACATGTTCGACCACAACATTTTCCAGGAGAACCTGGTCGGGGTGGACTTCTGCGAGAAGATGGTCGCCGAGACCAACCCGGGCGTGCTCGAACGCGCCGAGCGCACCGAGGCGCCGCGCGCCGGTGACCACGGCTATCGCACCGTCGCCGACATCATGCGGGCGCTCAATCCGTTCACCGGCGAGTTCTATCGGGAGGCGCTGCAGGTCAGTCGGTACACGCGCGAAATGTTCTCCCTGATGGAGGGCAGGCACGTGCACCCGTCGACGCTGTATCCCGGTGGGGTCGGCACGGTCGCGACGATTCAGCTGATGACCGACTACATGTCGCGGTTGATGCGGTACGTGGAGTTCATGAAGAAGGTCGTGCCGATGCACGACGACCTATTCGACTTCTTCTACGAGGCGCTACCGGGCTACGAGCAGGTGGGTCTGCGCCGCACACTGCTCGGCTGCTGGGGATCGTTCCAGGATCCAGCGGTATGCAATTTCGACTACAAGGACATGGAGCAGTGGGGCCGGGGGATGTTCGTCACCCCTGGCGTCGTCGTGGACGGGAAGCTGATCACCACCTCGCTGGTGGACATCAATCTCGGCCTCCGGATCCTGTTGGGCAGTTCGTATTACGAGGACTGGACCGATCAGGAAATGTTCGTCACGACCGATCCGCTCGGCAATCCGGTCGACCGGCGCCATCCGTGGAATCAGCACACCAACCCGAGACCGCAGAAGCGCGACCTGGACGACAAGTACAGCTGGGTGATGTCCCCCCGCTGGTTCGATGGCAAGGACCATCTCGCACTCGACACCGGAGGTGGGCCCCTGGCTCGCCTGTGGGCGACGGCGCTGGCCGGGCTGGTGGACATCGGTTACGTCAAATCCACCGGATCCAGTGTGCAGATCAACCTGCCCAAGACCGCGTTGAAGGGCCCGGTCACCTTGGAATGGAAGATTCCGGCGCACGGCAGCAACACGATCGAACGCGACCGGGCGCGAACCTACTTCCAGGCCTACGCGGCGGCATGTGCGGTGCACTTCGCCGAGCAGGCGCTCGCTGAGATCCGGGCGGGCCATACCAAGACCTGGGAACACTTCGAGGTGCCCGACGAGAGCATCGGCTGTGGTTTCACCGAGGCGGTGCGCGGTGTGCTGTCGCACCACATGGTCATCCGGGACGGCAAGATCGCCAACTACCACCCGTATCCGCCGACGCCGTGGAACGCCAGTCCGCGTGACTCCTTCGGTACGCCGGGGCCTTACGAGGACGCGGTCCAGGGCCAGCCGATCTTCGAGGAGAACGACCGGGAGCACTTCAAGGGCATCGACATCATGCGCACGGTGCGCAGCTTCGATCCATGCCTGCCCTGCGGGGTGCACATGTATCTGGGCAACGGCGTCACCCTGGACAAGCTCCATTCACCGACGCAGGCGCTCACCGCGGAATGACAGGTCGGGCCGACGACGGGAGGCACAGCGTGGATGGTGGCCCGCAGCAGCGAGCCAGACCGATCGACGACAACCAGTGGCGGGGCGCGGGTGATCGGATCGACACCCTGCTGGATGCCTGTTCGGCAGGCGGGCCGGTGGCGCGCGAGCGCGCCGAGCGTCTCGTGCGTGAGGTCGTCGACCTCTACGGCGCGGCACTGGGCCGGATCACGGCCGGGCTCGACGACCGGATCGTCGAGCAGCTGACTCGCGACGATCTGGTCGCGAGCCTGCTGTTGGTGCACGGCCTGCACCCGCACGACGTGCGAACGAGGGTGGCGACGGCGCTGGACAGCGTCCGTCCCTACCTCGGCTCGCACGGCGGCGATGTGGCGCTCATCGACGTCGCCGACGGTGTCGTGCGGCTCGAGCTGTCCGGCAGCTGTCGCACCTGCCCTTCATCGTCGGTGACGCTGGAACTGGCGGTGGAGGATGCGGTGCGTGCGGCCGCACCGGAAATCGAGGCCATCGAGGTGGTCGCCGCGACGACAGAGCCGCAGGCGGGGGTGATACCGGCCGAAGCGTTGTTCGCGCGGGTACACACCGCTGATCCGCCCGCGGGCAGCTGGATCTCGGTCCCGGAGCTCGCGGACCTGGCGGCAGGCGAGGTCGGCGGGTTCACAGTGGCCGATGTGCCGGTGCTGGCCTGCCGGGTCGGCGCGGACCTGTTCGTCTATCGCGACCGCTGCGCGGCCTGTGGGCGTTCGATGGCGGGTGCCGCGCTGCACCGAAAGATGGGAGCTCCGGCCAACGCGGCGGTGCTGCGCTGTCCGGGGTGCCTGGCCCATTTCGACGTGGTGCACGCCGGAACGCGGTTGGACGGCGAGGGGCATCTCGAGCCGCTGCCCGTGCTGGTGCGTTCCGGCGAGATCTCGGTCGCGGTGCCCGCGGAGGTCCGAGGATGAACCAGGGTCTGCGCGCACTGCGTCGCATCGCGACCGATCCGACTCCGCCCGCAGCGGCCGGAGAGCGGTGCGAAATGTGCGCCGAACCGGTCGGTGCGCAGCACCGGCATGTGGTGGATATCGAAGGCAGGCAGCTGATGTGCGTATGCGTGGGCTGCTATCTGCTGTTCACCGATCAGCACGCCGCGCTGCGCTACCGGGCGGTGCCCGACCACTACGTCTCGTTCCCCGACTGCGCGATCGGTCAGGGTGAATGGGACACCCTCGAAATCCCGGTCGGCCTGGCGTTCTTCTTCGTCAATTCGGCGCTCGGCCGCACTGTCGCGTTCTATCCGGGACCGGCCGGGGCCACCGAATCCGAACTGCCACTGCGGGATTGGCAGGCGATGCTGGATCGCCATCCCGAACTCGACCGGCTCGCACCGGATGTCGAGGCCCTGCTGATCCGGATGCCCGAGCGCGGCGGTCCCGGTGCGGTCCTGCTGCTTCCGATCGATGCCTGTTACGAGTTCGTCGGACGGATGCGGATGCTGTGGCGCGGATTCGACGGCGGCAAGGAGGCCAGGGACTACATCGCGGAATTCTTCACCACGATGTCGGCTCGGGCCCGGCCGGAGGTGGCGTGATGAGCCCGGCCTATGCGATGACCTTCGCGGTGCTCGAGGTGCGACCGGAACCATACGCGGTCGCCCCGAATCTGTCGGCGCGCATCGGCATCGCCGCGCTGGCCGAGGAGCCGGTGCACGCGATCGCGCTGCGCGCCCAGGTGCGCATCGAACCCTTCCGGCGCGGCTACTCCGACGCCGAAGGCGCGGGGCTGCTCGACCTTTTCGGCCCGCGCGAACGCTGGCACGAAACACAGAAGTCGTTCACCTGGATGCACTGTGCCACCATGGTGCCCGGCTTCTCCGGCGGCGCCGAGGTGGAACTGCCGATGCCGTGCACCTACGACTTCGAGGTCACCGGATCGAAGTACCTGCACGCCCTGCGCGAGGGCACCGTGCCCCTGATCTTCCTGTTCAGCGGCACCGTATTCATCAGGGGGGAAACGGGTTTCGCGGTTCAGCAGGTGCCATGGGACCGCGAGGACAAATTCGACATGCCGGTCACGGTATGGCGCGATCTCATGGACGCCCACTATCCGAACTCCGGCTGGGTGCGGTTGCGCAGGGAGAATGTCGAAGCGCTGGCCGCCTACAAGTCTTCGCACGGATTGCTCGGATTCGACGACGCTGTCGCGAAACTTCTCACCGAGGAGTCCGCGCCGTGAACGCCGCCATGACCCGTGCCCGCGCCGTCGCCGACGCCGTACTGTACGAGGGGTATCTGCTGTACCCCTACCGGTCGGATGCCCGAAAGAACCAGTCCCGCTGGCAGTTCGGCGTGCTCGGCCCGCGCGGCGCGGCCGCGGCCGGAGTCGGTGAGGACGATTCGCTGGCCGCCGAATGCCTCGTCCGCGCGTCCGATGCCACGCAGATCACGCTCACCGCGCGGTTCCTGCAACTGCAGCGCCGAACTGTCGAACTGGACGGGACCGAGCGCGCCGAACTGATCGTCGACGGCCGCCGATGGGTCAGCTGGGACGAGGCTACCGAATGCGAAATAACCTGCGGCCCTTTGACTTTGGTTGACACTACGAGGCCGATCGAGGTACCGGGCTGGCAGGCGGTCGAACCGATTCCGGGATCGACGGCGGGCACGGTGGTGCGCACTCGAGCACCGATCGAGGGCACACTCGAATTGACCATCGCCCCCGAGGGCGACTATCGACGGATCGGAATACGGCTGCGCAACAGCGGCGGCGCGGCCACCAGTTCAGCCGACGCCACAGCCCGCTCCATGCTTGGCGCCCACGTAATCGCCGAACTCGACGACGGTGAGTTCGTCTCGCTCCTCGACCCCGAACCGGGCGCCGAGACGGCCGTCGGGCACTGCGCCCAGCACCGCTGTTTCCCGGTGCTGGCCGGGCCGCCCGGCCACCACGGCGTTGTCCTGGTGTCGCCGATCATCCTCTACGACCATCCCGAGATCGCCGAGCAGAGCGCGGGCCAGCTGTTCGACTCCACCGAGATCGACGAAATCCTCACCCTGCGCGTGATGACGCTCACCGACGACGAAAAGGAACGGGCCCGCGCCACCGACCCGAGAGCGGCCGAGATCATCGACCGCTGCGAAGGGATGACGCCCGAGGCCATGCACGACCTGCACGGGCTGTGGCGCGAACCGGCGCCGCACCTGGTGCCCGAGGTACCCGAGGGCATGAGCTGGTGGGATCCCGCAGCCGACGGCGCGGTGCGCCCGGAATCCGACGCGGTCCCGATCGCCGGGGTGCTGGTACGCAAGGGCAGCCGGGTTCGGCTGCGCCCGACGCGGCGCGCCGACGCACACGACCTGTTCTACGAGGGCAGGGCGGCGCGCGTCACCTCGGTGCACGCCGACGTCGACGGCGAAACGCACGTCGGTGTGGTCATCGACGACGATCCGGCGGCCGATCTGCACGAATGGTATGGCCGCTACCTGTATTTCGCTCCAGATGAGCTCGAACCGATTGTCAACGGCGACGAGTGAAAGGAATACGGTCATGGAAGTAGTCGGTGTGGTCGCCATCGCGGTGGTGGCAGTCATCGTCGTGGGCGGCGCGTATGTCGGCATACGGTCGATCCCCGACCTCAGGCGTTATATGAAGATTCGCCACATGTGAGATGAGCGCCCGTGTGCTCATTGCCGGGATCGGCAATATCTTCCTCGGCGACGACGGATTCGGCCCCGAGGTGGTCAGTCGGCTGCCCACGGCGTGGGAGGAGAACCAGCGGATCGTCGACTACGGCATCCGCGGGTTGCACTTGGCCTACGACCTGCTCGACGGGTGGGATGCGGTGGTGCTGGTGGACGCCCTGCCGAATACCGGCGAACCCGGACGCGTGCAGATACTGCGCGCCGAACACGAGTCGGGGGCGACGACGGCAATGGACGCGCACGCGATGAATCCCGAGGCGGTCTTCGCCGCGGTGCGCGCGCTCGGCGGTGTCGTGCCGCCGACCGTCGTCGTCGGTTGCCAGGTCGACTCGGTGGCCGAGGGAATCGGTCTCAGCCCTGCCGTCGCCGCGGCCGTCGACCCGGCGGCGGCCGAGGTCACGCGCATCGCGGCGCAATTGCGCGCTGGACAGGAGGTGTGAGGATGTGCCTTGGCATTCCGGGGCGGGTCGTGGAGATTCCGGACGGCTACCACGGGCAGATCGCCGTGGTCGAGGTATCCGGGGAGAAGCGCAAGGTCAATATCGGTCTGCTCGACGCGGATCAGTCCGCCGCACCAGGTGATTGGGTGATCATCCACATGGGATTCGTCGTCGAGAAGACCGACGCCGATGGCGCGGAGCGGGCGATGGCCGGGCTGCGCCTGCTCGGCAGCGGAGAACAGCCGTGACAGCCGACCGCGTTCGCCGCCGCCTGCTCGTGCGCGGCGTAGTGCAGGGCGTCGGGTTCCGGCCATTCGTCTACACCACGGCCGTCGAGCTCGCGCTGACCGGCAGTGTCGCCAATGACACGGACGGCGTCGTCATCGAGATCGAGGGCGCCGAGGCGTCGGTGCGGGAGTTCATTCGCCGGGTGCACGACTCTCCACCGCCGCTGGCCGCCGTCGCCTCGGTCGAGCAGACCGCGGTCGATATCCGCGGCGGTACCGGATTCCGGATCGGGGACACCCGGCGCGGCGGCGCCGGACGCACCCTGGCCTCACCCGATGTGGCGATCTGTACGGACTGCGCGCGGGAACTGCGCGACCCCGCCGATCGCCGCTACCGCCACCCCTTCGTCAACTGCACCAACTGCGGCCCGCGATTCACCATCATCGCCGGACTGCCCTACGACCGCGAGCGCACGTCCATGGCCGATTTCGCCATGTGCCCGCGCTGCGCCCGCGAATACGCCGACCCCGCCGATCGCAGGTTTCACGCCCAGCCCATCGCCTGCCCGGACTGCGGGCCCACCCTGTCCTACGCCGGACCCGGCGATCCGTCCCGACCACTCGCCGCGGCGCGCGAATTACTTTGCGCCGGAGGCATTCTCGCGGTCAAAGGCATCGGCGGCTACCACCTCGCCTGCGATGCCGACAACGACACGGCCGTGGCCGAATTGCGTCGCCGCAAGCGGCGCGGCAACAAGCCGTTCGCCGTCATGGTCGCCGACCTGGACGCCGCGGCGCGCGTCGTGAGCATCGATCCCACCGGTGCGGCCCTGCTGAGCGGTCCGCAGCGGCCTATCGTCCTGCTGCCGCGTGGCCAACGGCCCGTCGCCGACGCGGTCGCGCCGGGCAATCCCGACCTCGGCGTCATGCTCGCCTACACCCCACTACATCTGCTGTTGTTCGGCCTGCCCGGCGACCCACCCGGCCCCGACGTGCTGGTCATGACCTCCGGCAATCTCGGCGGCGAACCGATCTGCTACGACGACGCCGACGCCCGCACCCGTCTGGCCGGGCTCGCCGACGCCTGGCTCGGCCACAACCGGCGCATTCTCGTCCCGTGCGACGACTCGGTGGTGCGTGTCGTGGACGGCGCCGAGCTGCCGGTGCGCCGCTCCCGCGGCTACGCGCCGCTCCCGCTGGCGCTGCCCATCCCGGTGCCGCCGACCCTGGCGGTCGGCGCCGACCTGAAGAACACCTGCGCCGTCGCCGACGGACGGTACGCCTGGCTCAGTCAGCACATCGGCGACATGGACGATCTGGCCACCTTGCAGGCATTCGACACGGCGCGATCCCACCTGGAGGAACTCACTTGCGTGCACCCGACCCAGCTCGCCGCCGATGCACACCCCGGCTACCGTTCGACCGCGTGGGCCCGGGCGAACGCGGCCGACCGACCGGTGCACACGGTGCAACACCATCACGCGCATCTGGCCGCGGTGATGGGCGAGCACGGTATCGATGCGAATGAGACGGTCCTCGGCATCGCCTTCGACGGCACCGGGTACGGACCCGATGGCGCGGTCTGGGGCGGTGAGGTGCTCGTCGCGGGATACAAGGGCTACCGCCGCATAGCGCACCTGTCCTACGTGCCCTTGGCGGGCGGCGACCTCAGCGTCCGCAAGCCCTATCGGATGGCCCTGTCGCATCTGCGCACCGCGGGCATCGAGTGGTTCCCCGGCATCGCCTCGGTCGACGCCTGCCCCGAAGCCGAGCGGGCCGTGCTCGCACACCAATTCGACACCGGGCTCGGCTGCGCGCCGACCTCGAGCATGGGCAGGCTGTTCGACGCGGTCGCCTCCCTGGCCGGGGTGCGGCACATCGTCGACTATGAGGCGCAGGCCGCGATCGAACTCGAGGGTTTGGCCCGCGGGGCAGGCGCGGCGGCGGGCCGGTACCGATTCACTTGGCACAACGGCGATCCCGCCCGGATCGATCCTGCCCCGGTACTCGCCGAGGTCGTCGCCGACGCCGCAGGCGGCGTACCGCCCGCGGTCATCGGCGCCCGATTCCACGCCGCCGTCGCCGACCTCGTGCACGACACCGCACGGCGATTCGCCGCGCCCGCGTCGGTGATCGCGCTGTCGGGCGGTGTGTTCCAGAACGCGCTGCTGTTGTCGAGCTGTACCCGTCTGCTGCGGCAAGACGGATTCCGTGTCATCAGTCATCGCAGACTGCCACCGAACGACGGCGGGATCGCGTTCGGTCAGCTCCTGGTAGCCGGTGCGGTGTGAGTGAAGGAGACGAGCGATGTGTCTTGCGGTTCCCGGAAAGGTGCTCAGCGTCAACGAACGCGACGGCACGCTGATGTCGGAGGTCGACTTCGGCGGCGTGCACAAAGACGTGTGCCTGCAATACATCCCGGACGTGGCGGTCGGCGATTACGTCGTGGTGCACGTCGGGTTCGCGATCCAACGCCTGGATGAAGCATCCGCATTGCGGACGCTGGCCGAGTTCGAACATCTCGGCGTACTGAAGGAGGAGTTCGGCGACGGTTTCGCGCTCGCGGCGAAGCAGGCCGGTGTCGACAACCCCGAAGCCCCACCACCCGGGGCGAACAATTCCGACGCGACCGCGCCGGGCGCAACCGTCGACGACCAGGAGGCGAAGTCATGAAATACCTGGACGAATTCAGCAATCCCGAGCTGGCGCGGCACCTGCTCGACCGTATCCGCGCCACCACCAGCAAGCGCTGGTCGATCATGGAAGTGTGTGGCGGACAGACACATTCGATCATCCGCCACGGGATCGACCAGCTGTTGCCGGATCAGATCGAGATGATCCACGGGCCCGGTTGTCCGGTGTGCGTCACCCCGCTCGAGGTGATCGACAAGGCACTGGAGATCGCCGCACGGCCGGGGGTGATCTTCTGCTCCTTCGGCGACATGCTGCGGGTACCCGGCAGTCACAAGGATCTGTTCCGGGTCAAGAGCGAAGGCGGCGACGTGCGGGTGGTCTACTCGCCGCTGGACGCGCTGGAACTGGCCAAGAACAACCCGGATCGGCAGGTGGTGTTCTTCGGCATCGGATTCGAGACCACCGCGCCCGCCAACGCGATGACGGTGTACCAGGCCCAGCGGCTCGGCATCGAGAATTTCTCGCTGCTGGTCTCGCACGTGCTCGTCCCGCCCGCCATCGCGGCGATCATGGAGTCGCCCAGCTGCCGGGTGCAGGGATTCCTCGCCGCCGGGCACGTCTGCACGGTAATGGGCACCGGCGAATATCCGCCGCTGGCCGAGAAATACAAGGTTCCGATGGTGGTCACCGGATTCGAACCGCTGGACATCCTCGAAGGCATCCGCCGCACCGTGCTCCAGCTCGAGGAAGGACGGCACGAGGTCGAGAACGCCTATCCCCGCGCGGTAGCCGCGGCCGGGAATCCCGCGGCCAAGGCGATGCTCGAGGACGTCTTCGAGGTCACCGACCGGGCGTGGCGCGGCATCGGCGTGATCCCCCTCAGCGGCTGGCGGCTGTCGTCGCGCTACCGCGACTACGACGCCGAACAGCGTTTCTCTGTCGGCGATCTGCACACCGCCGAGTCTTCGGTGTGCCGGTCCGGTGAAGTGCTCCAAGGCTTGATCAAACCTCACGAATGCGCCGCATTCGGCAAGGAATGCACCCCGCGAAACCCGTTGGGCGCGACAATGGTCTCCTCCGAAGGCGCCTGTGCCGCGTACTACCTGTACCGGCGTCTCGATCTTCCCGCGGAGGTCGCCCATGCCTGACACCAACGGCAGTCGGGCAGCCGCATCTCCCCCGCTCGACATCGATGGTTGGGTCTGCCCCATGCCGCTGCGCGACGCGCCCAATATCGTGATGGGACACGGTGGCGGCGGTGCGATGTCGGGCGAGCTGATCGAGCACCTGTTTCTGCCCGCATTCGGCGCGGCCGCCGACACCGAGCTCGGCGATTCGGCGGTGCTCCCCCTCGGCGATGCGCGGCTGGCGTTCTCCACCGACTCGTTCGTGGTCAAGCCGCTGGTGTTCCCGGGCGGCTCGATCGGTGACCTCGCCGTGAACGGCACCGTGAACGATCTGGCGATGTCCGGCGCCAAGCCGATGGTGCTCTCGACCGCGTTCATCCTCGAAGAGGGCACCGCGCTGGCCGAGATCGCCCGCATCGCCGAAGCCGTCGGCACCGCCGCGCTCGCGGCCGAGGTCCGGCTGGTCACCGGCGACACCAAGGTCGTCGACGCCGGGCACGGCGATGGCATCTTCATCAACACCGCGGGCATCGGACTGGTGCCCGAAGGCGTGGACATCCGGCCCAAGCGGGCAAGGCCCGGCGATATGGTGCTGGTCAGCGGTGAGATCGGACTGCACGGTATCGCGGTGCTGAGCTGCCGGGAAGGACTCGAGTTCGGCACGACACTGTGCAGCGATACCGCGCCACTGCACGGATTGGTCGCGGCCATGCTCGCCACCGGCGCCGATGTGCACGTGCTGCGCGATCCCACACGCGGTGGCATGGGCGCCTCCCTCAACGAGATCGCCCGGGCGGCGGGCGTCGGCGTCGAACTCGACGAACGGACGATACCGGTGCCTGTCGGGGTGCGCGACGCTTGCGGGTTGCTCGGTCTCGACCCGCTGTATGTCGCCAACGAAGGCAAACTCGTCGCATTCGTACCACCCGCCGACGCCGACCGGGTCCTCGATGCCATGCACGCGCATCCCCTCGGCGCTCACGCGGCAATCGTGGGTCACTGCGTTGCCGAGCATCCGGGGATGGTGGTGGCCCGCACCGCCCTCGGCGGCACCCGTGTCGTCGACCTGCCCGCAGGAGAACAGCTACCGCGAATCTGTTGAACACGGCGGTGGCTCCGCCGGACGAGTGGGAAAGATGGGACCGTGGCGATGGCGACGATCACCACGAGGCTGCGAGATGCCTGGGCCGGATTCGACCGCGGGCAGCGTCGCGGCATCCTCGGCATGGCAGCGACAATCGTCATCCTGCACATCGTGGGATGGGGAACGCTGCTGTTGCTGGTCGTGCCCGACGAGTACCTGGTGGACGGCGCGATATTCGGCGTCGGGCTCGGTGTCACCGCCTATACGCTGGGCATGCGACACGCATTCGACGCCGACCATATCGCGGCGATCGACAACACCACCCGAAAACTGGTGGCGGACAAGCAGAAACCGATCACGGTCGGCTTCTGGTTCTCCTTGGGGCACTCCACCATCGTCTTCGTGCTCGTCGGGCTGCTGGCCTCGGGGATTACGGCGCTGGCGCGAAACCTGGAAGACGAGGACTCGCGGTTGCAGCGGTGGACCGGGATTTTCGGCACATCGGTCTCGGGCACCTTCCTGATCCTCATCGGACTGCTGAACCTGGCCGCGCTGATCGGGATCTGGCAGGTCTTACGCGCCATGCGGCGCGGCGGCTACAGTGAAGCGCAACTCGAGCGCGCACTGGACTCGCGCGGCGTGCTCAACCGGATCTTGGCGCCGGTCATGCGCACGGTGCGCAAGCCGTGGCAGATGTATCCGGTGGGGCTGTTGTTCGGCCTCGGTTTCGACACCGTCACCGAAGTGGGTCTGCTGGTGATCGCAGGCGGCGCGGCCGCCACCGGGCTGCCCTGGTACGCGATTCTCGTTCTGCCCGTGCTGTTCTCGGCGGGCATGTCGCTGTTCGACGCGCTGGACGGTTCGTTCATGAACTACGCCTACGGGTGGGCCTTCGCCGGACCGATCCGCAAGATCTACTACAACATGGTGGTCACCGGGCTCTCGGTCGCGGTGGCCCTGCTGATCGGTGTCCAGGAGCTCATCTCCATCCTCACCGAGAAACTCGAGGTGACCGGCGGGGTGCTCGCCTGGATCGGGGGCCTCGACCTGGCCACGATGGGCTTCATCATCGTCGGTCTCTTCGCCTTCACCTGGGCAGGCGCACTCGCGATCTGGCATTACGGCGACATCGAAAGCCGCTGGAGCGCAACGCTATCGGAGGAACCGACCTGATGGACGGTGTGGAGATGTTCGCACGCTACGCGTACGCGCCCAACCACCTCGGATACTGCGGGCCAGAGCACACCGCGGCGCTACGTGACCGCGATGGCGAACGCGTGCGGGTGCTGGCGCGCGGCTTCTCCGGCGCATGGCCGTACCTGCGGGCGATGTCGCGCCTGACCGGCGTCACCGACCCGCTCGACGAGCGGCTGGTGGCGTCCTACTGGCTGGGTGGGGGCATCGGCGACGAACTCGACGGTCCCGAATTCCTTGCCGAGCTGCTGCGCCTCATCGCTCCGATCGCGGGTGTGTACTGGTCCCATCTGGGGCCCGATCTCGCTCCGGAGGCGGCCGCGAACCACAGCTTCCACGTCTTCGGTGTCTACCCGTGGACCAGGCTGCTGCCCGTCGCGGGCGGCGACCAACCCCTGGAAATCCTCGACAACTGCCGCATCACCGCCGCGACGGTACTGGATCGCCACCGCGACGACCTCACGGTCGGGATCAGCCGGTTGCGCTGGGACGGCGCACGCCTATCACTGTCGGCGACGACACGGGGAACCATCCCGGTGTGGACCGACGGCTACGCCGCACTCCCTGACGCGGCGCCCGGGGACGAAATCGCACTGCACTGGGGACAACCGTGCGGGCGGTTGACCGCCGAGCAAGTCGACGACCTCACCAAAAGCACAGAACGTCAACTGCACGTGACGAATCAACGTTTGGCGGCCATCGACGGCCCGTAGAACAGCGGGTCAGTTCGGCTGAGGACGCTTCCGAAGGACGGTCATCACTCCGAGGCGGCCTTCGGGGTGGCGGTGATGATTTCGAGTACCGCTGCGACCAGTGGGCCGTCGGGGTCGCAGAGGCGCGGCAGCGATCCGCGATTCAACAGGAGAGATCCGAGAGTGAGGTCTACCAGTTCGGCACCGACCTGCGCGGCGGATCTGCGCCCTTCCGGCTCGAACCACGTCCACGCCCACTGCGCGGAACCGAAGATGAGCAGGCTCCGGATGCTGGTATCGACAGCACGGAACTCACCCGAGGCAATGCCCGCATCGACCACGTTATGCAGGATTCCGATGTAAGCCCTGCGCAGCTTGCGCCCCTCAGAAGCTTCATCCTGCTGCGCGAACCGCGCGACCTCGCGTTGGAATGCGACGGTCCGATTCCGATCGTGCACCTGATAGAGCATGGCCGCGTGCAACAGCCCGGCAAGCTGCTCGGTCGGCGTGGCGAACTTCGACACGATCCGCTCGGCCTCGTCGATCCGCTGCCGCATGTAGGAAACATGCAGAGCTTCCAACAACCGCGCCTTCGTGCCGTAGTGATGCACGATCAGGCCCTGAGAGATGCCCAATTCGCTTGCGACACCACTGAAGCTGGTTCCGTCGTAGCCCTTCTCGGCGACATGGCGCGTGAAAATATCGAGAATCGCGCCCGACTTACCCGGTCCTGTCGCACGCTCACCCACGGATCCCACCCCTCCTCGGCCAAATTTCCGGAAACTCTAGCACCCGCCGACTGCTCGACCAGTCGTTGACTGAGTACGCAGTCAGTATTAGCATTATGCGCCGAGACGCAGCGCCGCACTCGCCGCATCAGCCATTCATCTCGAAATAGTCGAGCAACAACCTATGATCCAGCATGCCCACCCCGCCGAGGCCGTCATCGAACGACGAGCCTCCGAACAGTTCCCATGACCAGCCTCCGCGATAGCGCCGCACGCATCGCGCGAGGCCGCGACCACTACGTCAGCATCTGCCGCAGATGGTGGTCAGCAGCGCCGTGAGCACTATGGACGCGGACGTAGCGGCACCGGGGGATAGTGCGATCGATGCGGCATCGGTGCTTTCGCCAGATCAACTGCTGGCCGCGATCGCGGGCCGCCTCACCGAGCCGTTCCCGATGATCGCGTGGGCGAGAGAACTCGGCGATCTGCACGCTGCCCTGATTTCAGCGGTTTTGAATCCGCAACGGCATGCGCCCGAAGTCACCGAGACGGCCCTGCATGCGGATATCGCGAAGGTCATCGACAAGATCAACTCTTGGGCCGCGTCCTACGTCCGTCACAGCCGGTGCGCCCGCCGCCACACGCACACCTTCGGTGAGGTGATCAGTCATGTCGCGAAGACCTATGCCGAGGCATGGTGGACGGTGCTGCACGCCGACTGCGAGGAGCTTCGGCACTCCGCGTGGGTCCATCTCAGCGAGGTCCGCGACGGCTACGAGCACCTCATCGGCGATATCCGGGCAGGCCGCGTCCAACTCCCACTGGGCTGGCGCGGCATCCGGCACACCCGACAAACCGACTGCACGGAAACCGACGCCGACGTGGCGGTCCAGGCCGAGCAGTAGCAGGCGGCCGAACATCGGCGCAGCGTGCGGGAATCGCGGCAGCGTGCCGCCAGATCACCACTGCCCCGAGCAACACGACGCCGACAGCACGGTCCGAAGCGCTGGCGTGCACAGAGAGGGATATCTGCCTCCGGTTGTCTGGTCAAGCCTCTCGCATTGGCCGCGAACCCGGTAATGCATTTCGACAGCGGCACGAGCCGGACTTGGCTCAGGAGATCTCCCGTAGCGCCGCGACCGGGCAGGAGTCCACGGCCGTGCGGGCAGCGGTCACTAGATCGCCGGGCACCTCGGCGCCGTCGAAACGGTAGATGAGCTCGGCGTTGTCATCGAGGCTGAACACCTCGGGTGCCTGTGCGGCGCACAGGCCGTGTCCCTCGCACCGGGGGTAGTCGACGGAGATCTTCATGGTGGATTCCTCTGTCAGGCTGGAATGAGTTGCAGCGGAAGGCGTTCGAAGCGGTGGATGATGTTGTTGATCGCCCATTCGGGTGCACCTGCGATCTCGATGCGGTCGACCTGCTCGACGAGTGCGGCGAGCATGGCCTGCGTTTCCAGCCGCGCGAGACCTTGACCGGCGCAACCGTGTATGCCGTGACCGAAGCCGAGTTGGCGGGTGGCGTCGCGGCGGATGTCGAAGGTGTCGGGGTCGTCCCATTCCAGCGGGTCACGATTGGCCGAGGAGTAGATCACGACCACGCGGGAGCCCGCGGGGATGCCGGTTCCGGCGATGTCGGCATCATGAATCGTCTTGCGGGAGAACGCACGCAGCGGTGATTCGAATCGTACGACCTCGTTCACCGCATTCGGAATCCGTGTGGGCTCATCCTTCAGCAGCCGCCACTGTTCGGGGTGGCGCGCGAAAAGGTACATGGCGCTGGCGATCGCGCTGATCGTGGTATCCAACGAAGGGGCCAGGTAATCGATCAGCAGAGCGGGGCATTCGGCGCGGGAAAGCTTGCCGTCGTCGGTGGCCTGCAGCACGTCCTCCCCGACGCTGCCCGGCAGCAGGTCCCGCTCGCGGGCGAGCCGTCGCGTGAAATGCATCATCCCGATCGCCGACGGTGCGGTGCACATGGACTGCCGGTTGAGTGGCCCGAGCGCGTCGAATGTGGCTCCAGCCCACCGCAGCAAGTGTTCTCGACCGCGCTGGGGCCACCCGATCAGATCCGGCACGACCGACATCGGCAGCGCGGCCGCCAATTCGACACCATCGATACCTCCCTGCGCGATCGCATGCTCGACGGCCGCGGCCGCCTGCTGGTCGATCGATTCGCGCATCGCTCGCAGTGCCCGTGGGGACAACCGGCGGGCCAGAATCGCGCGGCGGCGGTTGTGATCCTCGCCGTCGCTGTTGAGGGTGGTGCCCTTCGAGAGCTGGTTGGCCACCGGGTTCAACCCGACACCGGCTCCGGAGACGAATGTCCGATCGTCGAGCAGGACGGCCTTGCATTCGGCGTAGCGCGGCAGCGCATAGGCGCGTTGCTCGGCCAGCCACACCACCGGCCCGAGCTCGCGCAACCGCGCATAGTGCGGATAAGGGTCGAGAATGCCCTCGCGCGAATACATGTCGGGGCGGTAGACCGGGACGCGGGCTGGAGGAACTCCCCTTCGAGCAGTCATAGGTGCGCCCCGAATACAGTCACGACATAGGCGAGGGCCAGCACACAAACGCCGATCGACGGCGCGTACTCACCCACACCGTCACCGACCTTCACATGGGTGATGACAGCGCCGATCATCAACAGCACCAACCCGATTCCGGCCGCCGCCCCGAGCGGCCACCACACCATGCCGACCAATAGGCCCAGGGCCCCGGCAATCTCGAGCACGCCGATGCCGCGGAAGACGGTCACCGAGTAGCCGAAGTGTTCGGCACGCTGACGCATGGCCGCCACGGCCAGCACCTTGACCGCGCCGAGCGGCAGAAACCCGATCGCCAACAGCACGGCCAACACAATGGATGCGGCTGTCATCGGCGCACACCTACTTTCCAGAGAGTATCTGACGATATCGTCACTCACGAAGATACAGTCAGTCAAGACTTCTGCATATTTCGTCAGTACGACCGGAATTGAGCGGCGTCGATCCCGAGTCCCGTCGATCGAATGTGACGAATTCGTCAACTCCTTTCGAATGACTCTGTCATCATGAGTGCCGATATCGTCAGTTAGCTGAAAGGAGTGGCCGATGCTCGGCTATCGCCACCCGGATACCGACCTACCGTGCGAGCGCGGCGCAGAACGCAGGGACGAGGCGCGGGCGGGGCGGGGCGTCCTCGGATTCGTCGCGATAGCCGTCGCCGCGGTGTTCGCGGTGGTCGCGGCACTGCTGCCGATCCATACCGCGGATGCGGTGATCAAGGTTCCCGCGCCGATTCGGCAGGTGACGATGGCGGTCGGCACCGGCGCGGTCTTGGACCTCGACCTCCTGATGCGGGGCAAGGTGCAGATCCAGTCGAAGGTCCCTGTCCAGGTGTCGTCTTTGGTGACCAGCGTCGAACCGACTGATTCCGACAGCATCACGCTGCGGGTCGCGCAGCAGACATCGCGGCTGGATCGCCAGGGGCAGGCCGGGTTACTCGACGCACTGGTCGATCAGGTGAGTATCAGCCGGACGAGCGGGACGCCTCGGCACACCCCGGCGCAGACGGTTTTCGAGCCCGGTCAGCGTCCACTCGAGACGGTCCGCAGCGGATTCCAGTACAAGTTTCCTTTCGACACCGGCAGACACGACTATCCGTACTTCGACGTCATCTCCCAACAGGAGACCCGCCTGCGGTACGTCGACGACACCACCGTGCGAGATGGCCTGAGGCTATTGCATTTCCGCTCGCAGGTACCGCCGGTCGACCTCGCTCCCCTGCTGCCGATGCGAGGCGAGATCACACTGCCAGCGGAGTCGGTGGGACGAGCCGGAGACCAGGAGGTGGCGATGTCTCTGTACTACACCGCCACCCGCGACATCTGGGTCGAGCCGGTGACCGGCGCGGTCATCACGGTGAGCGAATATCAGCACCGATATCTGGCGACGGCGTCCGACGACCCCGCCGCCATCACCGTCTTCGACGGCACACTGCAGTTCGACGAGCAGTCCGTCCACGAGATGACCGGCCAGGCTCGCGACGCCCGCAGGCAAATCGCCGCACTGCACGTCTACGGCCCCATCGCCGCCGCGATAGCCGCCATGGCGGCGCTGACCTTCGGCATCACGCGACTGAGAACGGTCACGACACACCGGTAATGTCCTGCGGCACTTCGGCTTCGGCGTGGTGACCGAATCGGCGTTCGAGTTCGACACCCTCGATGTCGAGGTCGGGGACGTAGCGCGCGAACCAGCGCGGGTGGTACCACATGCGGTTTCCGATGATGGCCATGACCGCGGGCACCAGGGTCAGCCGGACGATGAAGGCATCGAGCAGGACACCGACCGCCAGGGTGAACGCCAAGGGTTTGACGATCGGATTGTCGGTAGTGGTGAAGGCGACGAATACCGCGCACATGATCAGCGCCGCCGCGGTGACGACGCGCGCGGAGTGCGCGACGCCGTTCTGCACCGAGTTGATCGCCTCGCCGGTGCGCGTGTGCTCCTCCTTGATCCGGGATACGACGAAGATCTGATAGTCGCTGGACAGGCCGAAGATGATGGCCAGCGTGATGATCGGCAGGAAGCTCAGCGTCTGCGCCTTGGTCACGTCGAAAAGGCTTGCACCCCAGCCCCATTGGAATACGGCTACCTGTGCGCCGAGGGCGGCGAAGACCGACAGGATGAATCCGGCGATCGAGGACAGCGGGACCAGAATCGTGCGGAACGCGATCGTGAGCAATACCAGCGCCAGACCCACGACGACCGCCAGGAAGATGGGCAGAGCCTTGGCCAACTGGTTCGAGGTGTCGATGTTCGCTGCCGTCGTGCCACCGACGAGATACTTTGCGCCGGTGCCACTTTCGATGTTGTCGCGATCGTCACGCAGCCCGTGCACCAGATCGGCGGTCGCGGAGTCGTTGGGACCGGTCTTCGGGATGACCTGCACCAGCAGCAACCCGTTGTCGGAGCCCGCGGGCTGGACGGCGGCGACGCCGGGCACCTGCCGCAGTCGGCCCATCAGTGTTTGTGCGGCATCCGGACTGGTAGCGGCCGACAGGTCGGTGACAACCAGCAGTGGTCCGTTGAAACCGGGGCCGAACGACCCGCTGACGATGTTGTACGCCTTCCGCGCGGTGCTCGACTCCGATTGCGTTTCACCGCTGGGCAATCCGAGATCCATGCGCGTGGCCGGGATGGCCAGTGCGGCGAGAACGGCGATACCGAGAACCAGCATCGGGATCCGGAATCGGGTGACGAATCGGCCCCATGCGTGCCCGAATGTGCGTTCGGGCTCGTAGGCGGCGATGCGCGCGACCTCCTGCGGCTTGCCCGGATGCAGCGGCGGCGAGATGAACTTGGCGACCATATCCCCTGCGAAGCCCAGCAGCGCGGGCAACAGCGTCAACGCGACCAGCATGGCGACCAGCACCGCTCCCGCCGCGGTCAGCCCCATGACGGTGAGGAAGGGAATGCCCGCGACCGCCAGGCCGCACAGTGCGATGATCACGGTTATCGCCGCGAATACGACCGAGCTGCCCGCGGTTCCGACCGCGAGCGGAATCGACTCGGCCGCAGCCATGCCCAGCACGATCTGGTGCCGATGCCGCGACAGGATGAACAGCGCGTAGTCGATTCCACAGGACAGACCGAGCATCAGCGCCAGCGACGTCGCCGCCGAGGCCACGTCGACGAAGGCGGCCACGCCCAGAATCCCGGTGAGCCCGATACCCACGCCCACCAGCGCGGTAATGATGGGCAGTCCGGCGGCGACCACCGCGCCGAAGGTGATCAGCAGAATGATGAATGCCGCGACGATGCCGAGAATCTCCGGGGTATGCGGGATCTCAGCCGTGAAGCCCGGATACACCGCACCGGAGAATTCCACCGTGAGACCGGCATCGCGAGCCGAGTCGGCGATGCGATCCACCTCGTCGAGGGTGCCCTCGCCGACCTCGCCCGCCGACACCGCGAACTGCACACTGCCCAGTGCCACACGCTGATTCGGCGACACCGCCTGCGCTTGGAACGGATCGACGACCGCCGCGACCTGCGGCAGTCCCTTCAACCCGGCCATTACCCGTTCGATCTCGGCGGTCACCTGCTGGTCGGTCACCTTGGCCACGGCGGGGGTTTGGAAAACCACCTGCATCTGCGCGCCACTGAACGCGGGCATCCGCTGCTGCAGCAATGACACCGCATCCTGCGACTCGGTGCCGGGAACGGTGAAGTTGTCGTTGGTCTTGCCACCGGCGCCGACGGCGAAACCGATCGCGCCGACCAGCGCGACGATCCACAGTGCCAGCACCCACCAGCGGCGACGCGCTACGACCTGGCCGAGGGCGAACAGATACCGGGACATACGGGTCCTCTCACCGAGCCACCGATTGACACATCAGCAAAGCGATCACGCACAACACCGGTACGATAACACGGCAACTGATGATTTCCTCATAAACGCAGCAATGGTCAGCAACCCTGGTAGACCATCGGGAGAGACGTCAGAGCGCCGCGTCGTCGAGTTCCATTGCGGTGGCGTCGATATCGGAAATGACCGCCCAATCGGCGCCGAGACCGGGCAGGACGGTCTTGGCGAAGAATGACGACCTTGCCCGCATAAAAGGTTCGATCGCCGGTGCCGGAGTCGAGAGCGGCGAGCGCGATTTCGGCGGCGACGAGCAGTCGCCAGGCAACCAGCAGGTCGCCGACCGCGAGCAGGAACCGCACGTGCGCTGATCGACGGCATTCTCGACCTGGCCTCGGACGACATCGCCCACACCCTGCGCGCACTGGACACAGACGAACCGACGCGATCGCCTCGGCTCGGTGCACCATCGCGCTCTGGCGAGTCGGCGGCAAGTACCGCCTACTGCTGAAACTCACGGAAACGAACCTCGGCGCGCGAATCGAGGAACGACGGGCCCCCGTGCACGAACACGGCACAGCAACGCTGCGCCAGGGCCAGCACCTCGGCGTCTTCTCCGATCACCTTCCGCCCGAGTTACTTTCGCGCGCCCTCACCGGTATCTATTCTTCGGGTCAGGCCAGGGCCAGGAACAGCTTTTCGAGTTCGTCGACGGTCATGGGTTCCGAACCTTCGGGCGTTTCCCGGGTCAGGCATTCGCGCAGGCCGCTGGCGACTATCTTGAAGCCCGCGCGGTCGAGGGCACGGGATACCGCGGCGAGTTGGGTGACGACATCTTTGCAGTCGCGGCCCTGTTCGATCATCGAGATCACGCCCGCGAGTTGTCCATGTGCGCGGCGCAGGCGGTTGAGCACCTGGGCGATGCTTTCCTCGTCACCAACCATGAGAATCGTCTCCTTCGATCGAATTACCCAGTATACCCGCCGGGGTATTTGTGGGCTTCCGGGTCAGTGCGAGAAGCTGATGTCGGGCAGCACCTTCCGCAGCCAGGCCGGTGACCACCAGGCCGCATGACCGGCCAGGCGCAGTAGCACCGGCAACAACACCAGCCGGATCAGCACCGCGTCCAGCAGCACCGCGACACCGAGGATGATGCCCATCTCCTTGGGCGGCAATGGATCCGCCAGCGCGAAGGTGAAGAACACCGCAACCATGACCGCCGCCGCGGCGAAGATGACCCGGCCCGAATGCGCGACACCGTCCACGTGCGCGACCTTCGGATCATTCGACAGCTCGTAGTGCTCCTTCGCCGTGGCCAGCAGGAACACCGTGTAGTCCATCGCGATGGCGAAGATCATGGCGAAGAAGAACACCGGTCCCCAGCCGTCCAGGAATCCCTGCGGGGTGAAGCCGAGCAGGCTCGCGCCGTGCCCATCCTGGAACACCAGTTTCGCCACACCGAAGGCCGCCGCCGTGGACAGCAGGCTCACCACGGTGCCGAGCAGCGCGATCAGCGGAGCCCGCAAAGCGATCAGCAGCAACCCGAAGCCGAGTACCAAGATGACGCCCACGATGATCGGCAAGTAGTCGTCGAGCGCCTGTTGCAGATCGAGATTCTCCGCCGCCGCGCCACCGACCAACGCGCCGTCGGGCAGCCGATCACGCAGCGTGTCAAGAGTCGCGCCCATGGACGCATCCGACGGATCGACCTCCGGCATGGCCTGCAGCATGACGAGACCACTGCCGTCGGAGGCTGGCTGCGGCGGGGTGACCATGGCGATGCCGTCGGTCGCCGACGCAATCTCGGCCGCCCGCGCGCCGACATCTTGGGCAGCGATTATCTGCAGCATCCCGGGAGCGCCCGCCCCGAACTGCTGCTGCACCAATTCGTAGCCGCGGTGCACCGGAGCATCCTCGGGCACCACCGCGATCGAGGGCATTGCCACCTTCAGGCCGAAGACCGGAATCGCCAAGCCGATGAGCACCGCCAGCGCGCCGATGGCGAACGGCCATGGCCGCCGGTGCTGCAGTTCGGCCCAGGCCGCGAAGCGTGGCGATCGGTGCGGCTGCCGCTGCACATGCGGCAGCGAAACGGCATTCACCTTGCGCCCCAATTTGCCCAATGTCGCGGGCAGCAGGGTCAGCGTGGCGAGCAGGACGAACGACACCGCGAACATGATGCCGACCGCCATCGTCCGCACCGCCGGGGCGGGCACGATCAGTACGGCCGAAAGACTCACCAGCACAGTCGATCCGGACAGCAGAACCGCCTTGCCCGCGGTGTCCATGGTCTCGGTGACCGCGGCCCGCGCATCGCCTGTCTTCCGAATGGCGTCACGGAAGCGGGACACGATGAACAGCGCGTAGTCGATACCGAGGGCGAGTGCGAACATCATGGCGAAGTTCATCGCCCACACCGAGATCGGCGTCATCTGGTTGAGCAGCACCAGACCACCAGCCGAGGCAACCAGCCCGGCCAGCGTCAGCAACAGTGGCAGACCGGCGGCCACCAGCGAACCGAAGGCGATCACCATAATGCCCAAAGTGACCGGCCAGGAAAACATTTCGGCCTTCATCATGGCGTCGTGATTGGCCTTGTTGAAGTCACTCCACAGCGCCGAGGACCCGGTCGGATAGACCTCGACCCCATTGCCGGACAGCGCGGTCAACTCCGCCTTCCGATCGTCGACCGCGGCGACCATGTCGTCGGTGTTCGCATTCGCGCCCGCGATGAGAATGCCGGTGTGCCCGTCGGCACTGATCGTCGTCCGCGGCTGCGGCGGTATCACCGCGCCGAAGCGCGAGTCCCGCCCCAGCACGTCGGTGATCTCTCCGATCACCTGGCGCATCCGCCCACTGTCGACAGCGGCCGTATCCGAGTGGACGACGACCTGAACCGCAGCCGCCGAGTTACCGCCGAAGTGCTGTTCGGCGAGTTCCCGAACCTGCACCGACTCCGATCCGTTCGCCTGCCAGCCCGCACCGGCCAGCGAGTCGAACACCGTCGGCGCGGCCGCACCCAACGCGACCAGCGTCAGCAACCACACGCCGAACACCCATCGCGCCCGATCTGTCATCGCCGCACCCAATCGGCCCAGACCACCGGTCGTTCCGGTGGCGGTCATGCCTTGCTCTGTCACTCGCATGCTTGAACCTCTCTATACCCCCGGGGGTATGTGATCCTGTGAGGACAATACCCCATGGGGTATATGACATGCCAAGCTCGGGTCGAGTGAAAGATCCAACTCCGCCATACCACTGTGGGTGTCAACCCTGAAGGAGACCCAATGTGTCAACGTGCCGTTTGCCCGAAATGCGGTAAGCCCACCTATCGAGGGTGCGGTGAACACGTCGAACAGGTGCTGTTCGACGTGCCGCCAGAGCTGCGGTGCTCATGCGCCGCCCCGAATCCGCGTCCGAGCAGGTCATGGTGGCCTTTCGGGTGACACGGCGGGCGGCGGCGGCTTCAATCGAACGATCTTGACGTGTAGCCTTGTCAGTCGGATCAATGCAATTTGAATAGGGGCTCGCGGCCCCGCAGCCGGGTGTGCGCCGTATGCGATCACTCGGCCGGGGGAACATCGGATCCGTCACTACGGAGACCTCATGAGTTCACCGAATCGATTCGACGAAGTTCAAACTCGCGTAGCAGATCTCGCTCCCGTTTTCCGCAAACCGCTGGACTCGCCGTACGAGATCTCGAACGAATTGTTCACCGCACTCCGGCACGTCCTGCACGACGTGGGCGGACAGCCGGATGTGCCGGTCGAGTACCGCGAAAAAGATGAAGAACCCTGGGAGATGAACACCTACGTCACCTGCGAATGCCTCGGCTGGCGTGGGGTGTGGAATTCCGAGGAGCGCCGACGAGCCGAGAACGACCTCGGCGCGACGCTGTACTTCGGCCTGCCCTATTACGCGCGCTGGGCGACCGTCGCGGCGAAGGTTCTGATCAACAAGGGTTTGATCACCCCCGACGAACTGTCCGCGAAATTGGACGAGGTACGCGCACGGCTGGAGGCGCGGCAATGACCAGGAAATATGCAATCGGCGATCGCGTCCGGGTTCGAAACGCGACGTCGATGTTCCACACTCGCACCCAGGCCTACACCCGTGGTCGAACGGGTGTCGTCGTCGAATACCGGCCCGAATGGGTGATTCCGGAAGACGAGGCGTGGGGACGTGAGGACGGTCGCTTCGAACCGTTCTACGTCGTGCGATTCCGCCAGACAGATCTTTGGCCCAAATACACCGGCTTCGACGTCGACACCCTGGAGACGGAGGTCTCCGAGCGCTGGCTCGAGCCCGCAGAGGAGGATGCCAAGTGAGTCAGACCCACGATCACGGGGCGCACACGCCGATCCAGACGAGCTCGCAGATCAGCGAGTTCGAGATCCTGGAGACCGCGGTTCGCGAGCTCGCCATCGAGAAGGGCCTCTTTTCGCAAGAAGACCACCGACGGTTCTCCGAATGGGCGGAATCGGTGGGGCCGCACGGCGGATCGAAACTGGTCGCGAAGGCGTGGACGGATCCCGAGTTCAAGGCGCGCCTGCTCGCCGACGGCACCGAGACGTGCAAGGAGGTCGGCATCGACTGGCGCGACCCGACCGGATCCGGAACGCCGAGCGACTACACCTACTTCTACGTGCTGGAGAACACGCCCGAGGTGCACAACGTGATCGTCTGCACGCTGTGCTCGTGCTATCCGCGGCCGGTTCTCGGTATGTCGCCGGACTGGTACCGCACCCCCAATTACCGTCGGCGCCTAGTGCGTTGGCCCCGTCAGGTGCTCGCCGAATTCGGCCTGCATATCCCACCCGAGGTCGAGGTACGGGTGCACGATTCGAATCAGAAGTCCCGGTTCATGGTGATGCCGATGCGCCCGGCGGGCACCGAGGGCTGGACGGAGGAACAGCTGGCCGCCATCGTTACCCGGGACACGATGATCGGCGTGGCCGTGCCGCAGGTCGACTGGACCGCGCAGGCGCCGCCGGACCAGGTCGAGGCCGCCTCGGAAAGGGGCGGTCGGTGACAAGCAGCCCGTACGACGTGCTCCTGCGCACCCTGGATCCGGAGTCGCGGCGGGAGAACGCGCTGCCCGAACTCGATCGCAAGCCCGACCCATGGGAGTCGAGCATGCAGGCGACATGCGAATGCCTGTCCTGGCGTGGCGCATTGGACAATCTGGAACGCCGTCATGCCGAGGATGCGCTCGGTGAGACGATCTACCACGACTTTCCCGTACACACCCGATCGGTCGTCGTGACGGCCCACACGCTGATGGATCGTGGAGTAATAGTCCCGGACGAGTTGCGCGCCCGAATGGACGCGGTCCGGGAGCGGTTCAACCGCGAGTAACTCGACGACTTCAGCCCTCGGGGTAGAAGACGAACAGTGTGCAGCCGGTGCTCGACTGCGGGATGTGTGACGATCCGGCCGGAGCGTGGATGAACGATCCGGCCGGATAGTCACGGAATCCGTCGTTGAACGTGCCGGATACTACGAAGACCTCCTCCGGCCCGGGTTCGTGCAGATCGATGCCCTCCCATGCGGTGCCCGGATCCATTTCCAGCACGTACGCTTTCGCGCCGTTCGCCCCGCGCCACAGCGCCCGCGAGCGAATGCCCGGAAACAGCTCTCGCACAGGCGAATCCGCGACGGTTGTCCACTCGTATCCGGGGAACTCGGTGATCTCCATATCTCTACAACCGCCGGGTTCGGCGGCACTATTCCGCTGAGCGGACCCGAAATTCCTCGGCAACCAGGAATCCACGGTCCGCGCCGCCGTCAACACAACTCCACAGTAGCCGCACTTCCCACACCGGATTCGGTAGCCACGCAACAGTTTCGCCGTCGACAACAGCTCCCGACGGGGGTGTCGCGCGAACGACGGATATTCGGCGAACTGTCCGCTCGGCATCGTTGACACCGGATGTTCGACAACGAACTGTGGGAGGAAAAGTGTTGGGCAAGGCGGGAATTCGACATTCGGGTGCGCGTAGCGCGGCCGCGGCCGTGGTGCTGGCGGCGGCGGTCGTGCTCGCGGGTTCGGCGGGTGTGTCCGCGAATCCGGGAACAGGCAGTGCGGGGAGCAGCGACGGGGGCAGTAGCGGTGGCGGTAGTGGAAGCAGCGGCAGCAGTGGCGGCGGCCAGTCCGCACCGCCGCAGACGCAACGCTGCAACCAATCGACGCGCCCCATCCGCGCAGCAAAATCTTGCCCAGCACACCGTTCGGTTTGGCTGATTTTGCCGGAAAGATCTAGCCCGAGCCATTCTGTGCTGATCGCCTCGAGTCGCGTCGTAACTACGCAGCAACCGTGTTTCGATGGGTGGGAGAACATATGCAGGACAAGGTGATTGCGCCGCAGGCAACGGTCGGGGACCGAACATCCTGTCCCCACCCGAGTTCGGCGAGAGGAAGCATCCGTGCTCACCTTCACTGGTCATACGTCCGTGCCGCGAGCAGCGCACAACTTCGTTCCGTCGCTCAGCCCGCGCGAGCGCGAAGTGCTGCGAGCCTGGATCCTCAGTGATTCCAAAACCGAAGTGTGCCAACAGCTCTACATCTCCGCGGGCACGGTCAACACCCACCTCGCACGCATCCGCGACAAGTACCATGCCGCAGGCCGACCGGCGTCGACCAAGGCCGCATTGCTGGCGCGCGCACTGCAGGACGGGCATATCGGCCTGAACGAGCTCTGAGCAGCGGACAGTGAGACCGATGCAGATAGCAACTGTTGCATACTGCCCTGGTCCGGTAGTGTCTCGGACTCGTGGCATCGAGTGCGGCGGTTGGATCACCGAGGGATGTGTATCGATGGGGGACGATCACCGGGGTCGGCGTGGTCCTTGGCTATGCGGCGGTGCTGCTGGCGAACGGACGGCACTTCTATACCGATGACACCGAATCCCAGTACGGGCCGATGTGGGTCATGCTCGGTCGCCAGCTGCGGGAGGGGCGATTTCCCGCACTGGTGCCGTGGGAGTGGATGTCGGGCAACTATGCGCTGGAAGAAGCCGGAATCTACAATCCGCCACAGCTGCTGGTCGACCTGATCGCGCCGTCGGTCGACAATCTCGCATTGTTCGTCACGGTGGTGAAGCTGATCTTCTCGATCATCGCCGCGCTGGGCGTGTTCCGGATCTGTCTGGCATACGGCGCGCGTGCGCCTTGGGCGGCGGTCGCCGGGGTCGCGTTCACGCTGAGCGGGTGGTTCCTGTTCTTCGACGAGGCCAGCTGGGCGACTTCACTGACCGGCACCGCGTGGATGGTGCACGCCTGGGCCGCGGCGGTACGTTATTCGCGTGGCCGGGGCGGACCGATCCCGGTCTTCGTATTCCTGTATCTGGCGATCTCGGTCCAATATGTCTTTCCCGCGGTCGAATCGGCATTGATGATCGGTGCGGTCGCCGTCGGCGAATTCTTCTACCACCGCGGATGGCGACCCTCGATCCGGCTGCTGCTCGCGGCGGGATGCGCGGGTCTCGCGGGGTTGGCGACCTATCTGCCCGGTGTGCTGTCCTCGGCGGTGACCTGGCGCGGAAACGAGCGGGTGCTCAACGACCCGTTCCTGACGGTGCCGTGGTCGGAATCGCTCAATGCCAGCCTGCCGAGCACCGTGCCCGCATTCACCGGATGGTGGGGCTATATACAGCCGCTGCCCATGGTGTACATCGCGTGGTTCCTGATGCCCGCGCTGGCATTCATCGATTGGCGGGCGGCGCTGAAGTCGGCACGGGACCTCGGTTCGATCGCGATCTTCGCGGCGGGGATGTTGATGTGGACCGCGGGGCCGGGTCGTATCGGCCCGCTGCGGTGGCCCGCCAGGGTGTTGCCGATGCTCGCGCTCGGCTTGCTCGTGCTGGTGTGCGTACTACTCAGTCGCCACGGCACTTTCGAGCAGTGGCGACGTCGCGGGACGGCCGCGGGGGTATTGATCGGACTGCTGTTCCTGCGGTCGTTCTCGGCCGCGCCGGCACTGCTGGTGTGGCATTTCGTCGCGGTCGTCGCGGTGACCGCGCTCGGGGCCGCGGTGCTGTGGGTGATCCGCACCCGAGGGGTCGCGCTGGCCTGCCTGCTGACCATCGTGGCGATGTTCCCGATCGCCTACTCGCAGGTGCGCGGCGCACCGCCGACGCCGATGTCGTACAACTTTCCGGAACGGCGCTCGCAGATGCAGGCGACCCTCCCTGATTTCCCCGGTGTCACACTGCAACTCGCCGATCGCGCGCTCGTGCAGCCGAGCGATAAGAGCCTCGCGGGCGCATACGGGTCCCTCGCCTTCGGCAATTACGCCAAGAACCTGCCCTTGGACTACGTCAACGCGTACACCCCGATCGGATATGCCGCCTTCAGCGCGCTGCTGTGCATGGGTTGGGACGGCAGCACCTGTCCGGACGCCTACCGTCGCGCATTCTCGACCGAATCCTCCACTGGCAGAACGATTGTCGATCTGATGAAGGTCGATCGGGTCGTCCTGCAGCGGGCCCAATTCCCCGATGCCCGCGACCACCCCGCACCACCGGGCTGGAAGTGGGTCGACTACCCGGGCCACGAACGCTACATCTGGGTACTCGAACGCGTCGACGGCCCGCTCTCGACCCGTAATGGACTGATCGCCGATGCCGAAGGCGTGGAAGCGAGTTCGGTGTCACGCGATAGTGTCACCAGCCGGATCCGGGTCACCTCACCCGGCGGCGGACGTGTCGTCTTCGCTCGCCTCGGCTGGCCGGGTTATCGAGTTACCCTCAACGGCAACGATATTCCTTTCACGACGGCGGCAGGCACCTTCATCGCCGTCGACATCCCGCCGAACACCGACAACGCGGAATTGCTCCTGTCCTGGCGGCCACCCGGGTGGAAGATCAGCAGTGCGGCGGCACTTGCCGGACTTGCCGGGCTGGCCGCCCTGCAGTGGGCTCATATCCGGCCCAGGCGTCGATTCCCGGACGACGAAGTGCCCGATAAGCCCGAGCGCGAGCCGGAACTGGTTGCCGCGCGCGGCTAGCTAGAGCGGATATGCCTGCAGTCCCTTGGCGGCTCCGCACTCCTCCCCCGCCGCGGTGAACCCCGTCAGCGCTCGCACCAGCCCCTGCCGCTGAGCGGCGGGCATGGTCTGTACGACGCGGGCGATTTCGGCGCGACGGCGCGCGGTCACCTCGGCGACGACGTGGCGCCCGTGCTCGGTGAGATCGACGATCTGCTCGCGACGGGACTGCGGGTTGGGTTGCCGGGTAAGCAATTCCGCGGATACGAGTCGCTCGACCATCCTGGTCGCGGTCGAGGGCTGCACATCCAGTTGCTGCGCCAAGGTGGCCAGATTGCTCGGGCCTTGCGTCGCGAGGATCACCAGGGTACGGAACTGCGGCAGCGTGATCGTGTCGTCGACGTGCGCGATCGAGCGGGCCGAGATGGCCATGAGCAGGCGGGACGCGGTCAGCAATGCATCGGTGACCGCGTCGACCGAGTCCGATGGTGTCGAGCGGGCTGACGTCGCCATCATCCTCCTCCGTCGGTGCGACGTAAGGACTTTACCCGCTAGCACAATCTTGCCTATGACAACTATTGCATAGTGCCATTGTCCGAGTTAGTTTGGACGTACGCCCAAGGCGATTGTCCAATCGACTCGACGAAGGGGTCTTCCGGTGGTCACAGCGGCTGAGCAGGGCCGGGAAACCCGAGCCCGATTGATGGCGGCGGCCACCGAACTGATCGCCGAACACGGTTGGGGCGCGGTGACCACCCGGATGGTGGCCGAGCGTGCCGGGCTGCGCCCCGGACTGGTGCACTACCACTTCACATCGGTGACCGACCTGTTGATCGATGCTTCGCTACAGACAGCGCGCACCGAATACGAGAACGTCATGACCGGAGTGCTCGCGGCATCCGGGCCGGCCGCGATGCGCCAGATCCTCACCGCGATCAGTTCCTACACCTCGACCGATCCGGCAACGGTCGCCATGAGCGAGATGATGCTCGCCGCGACCCGGCACGAACGCCTGCGTCGCGAACTCGGCCGGTTCGTCGCCGAGGCCAGGGCCGCACTCGCCGAATGGTTCCGCGATCAACAGGTCGTGGCCGATCCGGCAGCGACCGCGGCCGTGGTACTTGCCCTGATCGATGGCCTCATCCTGCACCGACTGATCGACCCCACGCTGGGATCGATCGATCCGACCGGCCCGCTGCTGCGCGCGGCCGGGCTGACCGAACCCATTGCGAGCGAAGGGAACTCCGATGACCATGCACACGAAGGCGAGCGAAACCAGGACTGACCGGCCCCGCGGCGGGGCCACCCTGCGCGGAGTGCACAAGACCTACGGCGCGGGCGAAGCGGCCGTGCATGCCCTCACCGATATCGACCTCGATATCGAACCCGGCGAGTTGGTAGCGGTACTCGGTGCCAGCGGGTCGGGCAAGACGACTCTGCTGAACGTGATCGGCGGCATCGAAAGCATCGATCGCGGCTCGATAGTCGTTGCCGATCAGGATATTTCGCGAACTCATCCGGCCGCGCTCGGTGGCTTCCGGCGGGCACATGTCGGATTCGTATTCCAGTTCTTCAATCTGATCCCCAGCCTCACCGCTCGCGAGAACATCGAAGTCATCATGGAATTGACCGGCCGCGGCGATCGCCACGAGGTGCCGAAACTACTTGCGGCGGTCGGCTTGTCCGATCGCGCCGAGCATTTCCCGGCCCAGCTGTCCGGCGGCCAGCAGCAGCGCGTGTCGATCGCGCGAGCCCTGGCGACCGACCCGGACCTGCTGCTGGCCGACGAGCCGACGGGCGCACTGGATGTCGCCACCGGCCGTGGGGTACTCGAATTGCTGCAACGGACCAGCCGGGCCGGGCGCGGTGTCGTCATGGTCACGCACAACGAGGTGGCCGCCGCGATCGCGGACCGAGTCGTGCGGATGCGCGACGGCCGGATCGTCGCCAGCGATATCAATGCCGAGCCCGCCGACGCGGCGACCATTCGGTGGTGAGGGCGATGCCGAATCGGGTACTGGTCCGCAAGGTAGGCCGCGACCTGAGAGGACGCGTGGCACAGGTGGCCGCGATCGCGGTTACCGTATTACTCGGGGTGCTGCTGTTCGTCGCGAGCTACGACTCGTTCCGCAATCTCGAAACCTCCTATCGGCAAACCTACGAACGGTTGCGACTGGCCGACTTCACCGCCCGTGGTGGTGATCCGGCGGCCATCGCCGCCGCTGTCCGGGACGCCGATGGTGTGGCGCGAGTCGCGACGCGCACCCAGGCCGATGTGCCGATGACGATCGGCGCGACCAAGCTGGTCGGCCGGATCACCGGCTCCGAGACCGCTGGTATCGACGAAATCGACCTGACCGCAGGCAGTTTGCCCGATCCGGCGCACTCCGAGCAGGTGGTCGTCGAACACCATGCCGCCCAGACCTTCGACCTCACCGTCGGCAGCCGCCTGCGGATCTTCGACGGGACGGACTGGCGGCAGGTGACTGTCAGCGGTGTGGCCAGATCCGCGGAATATCTGTGGCCCGCGCGCAGCCGCCAGGACATCATCGGTGATCCACACGCGTTCGCGGTCGTCTTCGCACCGCAGGCTGTGGCGTCGCGGCTGGCCGGACAGCCTGGTCCGAATCAGACCCTGGTCGTAATGTCGTCCACCGCAACGACATCGGAACGCGATCGGGTCGTCGACCTGTTGCGGTCGGCCGGTGCGGCCGCGGTAGAACCGCAGCGCGAACAGCCGTCCAATGCCGCGCTGCACGAAGACCTCGACGGATTCTCGGAAATCGCCGTCGGATTTCCCGCGCTATTTCTCATCGCGGCGGCTATCGCGGAATACGTGCTGATCACCCGCCTGGTGCAGGCCGAACGCCCGATCATCGGCACGCTGCTCGCCATGGGCGCTCGTCGCCGGACGGTGATCGGTCACTATGTCGGCTACGGCGTCGCCATCACCGGAGTCGGCGCGCTACTCGGCGTGCTCGGTGGATTCGTGGTCACCTCCGCGGTGACCGCCGCCTACACCCGGCAGATCGGCATCCCCGATACCGTTGTCGAGCACCGGATCGCCACGGCTGCCGTCGGTTTCGCCCTCGGGCTGCTCACCGGAGTTATCGCCGCCCTGGTCCCCGCGATCGCCGCGGCCCGTATCGCACCGGCCGCGGCGATGCGCGGTGACGGTGACCGTCCGGTACCCGCCGGACGGTTCGCTCGCCGCACCGCACGCTGGCATCGGCTGCCCGTGGTAGCGCGAATGGCGTTGCGCTCGTTGACCAGAGGCCGACGACGGACCATCGCGACCATGACCGGAACCGTCCTCGCACTGGTGCTGATCCTCGCCTCCGTAGGGATGCTCACCAGCATGCGCGCCATGCTGAATGTCCAATTCGGTGAGATCCAACAGGAAGACGCGACCGTGCTGGTCGCCCCGGGAACCCGTGACCTACTTGCGCAACTACGAGCTGTACCCGGCGTGGCCGCGGTGGAGCCGAGCACGATGACGCCCGTCACGGTCGCCGCCGACGGCGAGTCGTACTCGACGACGCTGACCGGTCTGCCCTCGAACACCACCATGCACGGATTCCGCGATCCGGGCGGCGACTCCCGGCAACTGCCCGTCGACGGCGTGTTGGCGGGCGCGCCATTGGCGGCGAAGCTCGGCGTCCATGTCGGCGATATCCTCACCGTCACACCGGCTTTCGGCGCTCCGCAGCAACAGCGCCTCGCCGGATTCGTCGACGAACCGCTCGGCACAGCCCTCTATGCGACGGACACCACCGTCCGCGCGATCGGCGGCCTGGGCGCGGACGGATACCTGCTCCGGTTCGCCCCTGACGCCGATCGAAATGCCTTGCGCGCCAAGTTAACCGAGCTGCCAGGCGTCATCGCCTATACCGACACCCATGCGCTGGAAAGCCAAGTCGACGAATTCCTCGGACTGCTCTGGATATTCATCGCCGTGATGCTCATCCTGGGCGCGACGCTCGCGTTCACCGTCATCTACGTGACCATGACGGTCAACCTCGCCGAACGGACCACCGAACTGGCCACCCTGCGAGCCGCGGGCGTCCCGGTGCGTCGACTCACCGCGGCGCTGGCCATCGAAAACCTCACCGCCACACTGCTCGCGGTGCCGCTCGGGCTGGCGGCGGGCATTGCCACCGCCTGGGCCTTCCTGCGCACCTTCACCAGCGATATGTTCGATATCGACCTCGTCATCGGCACGATACCGCCTCTGCTGGCGGTCGCCGCGGTGGTCGCCGCCGCGGCGCTGTCGCAGCTGCCCGCGGGCCAGCTCGTGCAACGCATCGACGTCGCCCGAGTGGTACGCGAGCGGGCACGGTAACCTGCGAGGCCGATGTTTCGATCAGCGAAGAAGATGGGCACCTCAGATGGCTGATTTCGCCGAGCGGTTGAACAAGCTATTCGAAACCGTACATCCCCCGGGTCGCCGCTCGCATACCAACGCGGAAGTCGCCGACGCGTTGACGAACTCCGGACACCCGATTTCGAAACCCTATCTGTCCCAATTGCGTTCGGGACAGCGCGCCAACCCGTCCAGCGAGACCATGGCCGCCCTCGCCAAGTTCTTCAAGGTCAAACCGGACTATTTCTTCAACGATGTCTACGCCGCCAAGATCGACCACGACCTGGAACTGCTCTCTCAGCTGCAGGGCTACCACCTGCGCCGACTATCGAGCCGGGCTTTCGACCTTTCCGAGGAATCGCAGAATCTGCTCGCCACCATGGCGGAGAAGCTGCGGGCGAGCGAAGGACTACCGGCCGCGCCGTCGGAGACCGGCGACTCAGGACCCGACCAGGCATAACGCCGTGCCCGGCGATTGTCTCGATGGAAAGTCGGCAAAGGTGCAGGCAACCAGACTCGATCTCAGATACCAGGCGTCGGTGGCATTTTCGGGATCGAGTCCGGTCAATTCGGCGATTCTATCGACCGTTCCCGTTCGATGTCGGCGTGGGTTCGCGCTGGTCTTGCTTCCTCGCCCGGTTGAGGCCGACCCAACTCATACACACGCCACACTTCCCGGGGCATCCCATCCCGCACCGCCCGCTCACCCAGCTCGCGCACCTGTTCGCGCTGTTTCTCGATCGCTTCCCGCTCAATCCGCTCTTTATCCTCACGCGCCAGGACAGAGCCGATACTTCCAAGATCACGCGTTACATCTCTGCGCTTATCCTCATGATTCTGTTCTATGAGCCGTTCCGTTGCTTGGGCCTGCTCGCGCCCCAACCCGGCGTCACGAACCATCTCCCGAGCCTTCGCACGCTCTATTTCACGATATCCGCGAGATCTCCCAGTAACCGCCCGTGAGATTCCCGCAACTTATCGACTTCCAGCGCCTGACCTTTTTCGCGCGGTTCGGCAAACTTGCGCGACTGCTCCGCCACACGTTCGCGGAAGTGTTCACGTTTCTCGTTCAACTCTCGCGAGTCGACACTCCGCGCCAAACCCTTATCGCGTGCCCGCTGATCACGCTCACGTTGCACGCATATCCGCTCGTTCCGTGCCGTCCGTTCGCGTACCTTATGCTGTTCCCGCAACTGAGTCACATCGAACAATTCCAGCTGTGGTGCGTCCCGTTCGAGCTGCCTGCCTAGTTCTATCGCCTGCAAACGCTGAGTCTTCGTGACCTCGACAATTTGGAACCGTTCCGGAAATTCCCTTGCCAACTTTTCCAGCGGGTCCCGGATTTCTCGATCGAACCGTTCTCCAGCGACCGTCACCCATTGTCCCGACCAGCCTTCATCCCGAACGAGGTAGATGTCTTTATCTACCTGTTCACGACTGGTTTTGCCTGATACCTGACCAGACTTGTATTCGGTGAAACGTCTATCATCCTTGTCGACTACCCGCGACGAATCCATACGCCGATAGCCGTCCGGCGTCCGCACTTCCCGCTCGTGCCGCCAACCCCGTTCCGGTGTCTCGCCCCGTTGATGCGCCATCCCATGATGGAAAAGTCTGGCGTTTTCCCGGCGTTGCTCGTCGTAGTCGGACACGAATCAACCCACCCCCACATGCCGAGACCCAGGGGTCAGCCGAGCACGTGCCTCACATACGTGAGGTCATCATGAGCGGCCCACTCCAATATTTCGACCACGAATGTTGTCTCAGCGTCGTTACCGGGTTCCCGCACTGCCGGACCGAATCCCTGATACCGCCCCCCAGAGGCGTGGGGGTGGTTATACCACTGCATACCGCGACGATGTACGTAGCATTCACCGATCCAACGGACGAATTGATCTGCGATATCAGCTTTTTCAGGATCGGTCACCGAATCCTCATAAGGGAAGAACTCGCCGAAAACCGCTGCAACCCGATCTATCGCAGCGTCCGACCATATCGGCTCCGGCAGACCGGGAACCGTCTCGGTGGCGAATTTCTCCAGCTGTGCGTCCATCTGCCGGAACCATCGAACCCATTCCGGCGGACCGGGTGGCGTCTGTGTTTTGACCTGTGTCAGGTCGAACTCGCCGAAATCCATTCCGATCTGGTCGCCACTGCCCATGCCGTTCTCCCTTTCGGTTCGTCCAAGAATCCGTTGGCGCTCTTGCGATCCGCAACCCGCAGGTCAGTGTCTCATCTCATGGGGCACTTCCGTCGGCTCCTCAGCGCGGAAAAAAGGCGAGATCGGCGGCAGTGTGCTCGTCTACCGACGCGATTCCCCAGAACTGGACTATGGAGTCTTTAGCACCTCTGGCCATGGCTTTCGCCCGGTTCCCGAGCATCCCCGCGAGTACCGCTTCAATGGTCGGTTGTCGCGGAACCCGTACCGCTGAGTGCAACAGATTCGCCTTCCTGATCAAGGTTCGAGATACAGCCGCTCGTTGGGCAGGGATTGAAGCCAGATACGTTCGCGCTCATGGCATCTCGTGGTCCACAACGTTTCTCGGCGTAATAGGGATTGCATCGGCCTTGTCCAGCTCGGCGTCCGAGTCCGACACCCACCCGTCTTCGTCCATGAGCGAGAGTGAACCGTCTGCACCCTGGTACACGGGAGCGCTATCGGCGGGGGCAAGGTCGAGCTTGAAGAGGGTTTCTTCGTGGAATTCCGCGAGCAACTTCCGCACCGATGGCGCTATCGCGTTCGGTCGTGAGGGAACTACCTCGGCCATGCCCGCACCTCCCGAACGCCCAGCAGGGCATCCGAAGTGGAACGAGAGCGGGATAACCATCCACGCGGGAAGTTGTTTCATCACAAGGGCTCCTCGATGTGGGCCTATGGAGGTTCGATGAGTTTTGTGTTCCGATAAGGAGGGGCTAGCTGACGTGCTCGGTCCTGGGGTTTACCGCCCCCAAAGGCGGATCACGTCGTCCGCGCGATCCTCGCGAGGGTCCGTGTTCCAGTTGTTGCCGTTGGGTCCAGGCTCCATTGGTTGTCACCTCCTCTCAAAACTCGTTGTGGCGCTCAGGTTTTGGGGGCCGAGAATTCATGTGCACACCACCGCCCCATACGCGAGGGCAGTCAAGTACTGCTCGCATCCTCCGTGCCCGGCATGACACGACAGCAGACAGCGGGCGTGTTCAACGCCCTCGATTGGCAGGGGTGGCGGTGCAGTCCAGGGCGCGGGCCTGCCATCGGGCCAGGACGTCGGCGCAGGCCACGGGGCTCATGAGATGAGCCTTCGAAGGTTCTCGGTAAGGTCGGCTTCGAGGTGGGGATCTCGCTCGATGTCGACCTCCACGAACTCCGTGCTCAGGGTGTCCATCGCTCGGCCGAGAGTCAGACACTGCGGTGGGCAGTTACGATGAGTGCTCATGGCGAAATGGCGTTGTCAGCGGTCAATACGCCAGGGTCGGTGGAGCATTCGGGGCTGGCACTGCCGTCCGGCCCGGATTCGGTTACCTCCGCCACGGTTACACTTCCTTTCCTGTGCGGTGGGCTCGGCCGCGCGGTGTGATCGCCCAGTCGTCGCCCTGAGTGCCTTTGGCGCGACGACGATCCGATCCTCGGCCGCCAACGCTGGACCACCTTCCTCACCCAGGAACTACCGCCGATCATCGACTCGGCCTTCAACGGCAGCGGCGCCGTGCTGGAGTCCATCACCGACCAGTGCGCGCACGCTCTGCGCGACCGCCTCCAGCAACTGAACATCCCCGCCACCTTCGACCTGCGCCCGACCGGCACCCACTCGTGGGGCTATTGGCAGGAAGACCTGCACAAGTCGTGGCCGATGATCCGCGACGCGCTGAACGGGTAGCGCACCATCTCAATTCAGCCGAGCGCCGACCCTGGCCATCGGCGGAGCCCAGCCGGGTCGCTGCGGACTGCCCTGCCTCGGCGGTGTCGGCGTGTTCGTCGCTGTTCGTTTGGCCCCGCTCAACGCTTGGTCGGTGAGCACCGTTTCGGAGATGTGGCCACGAGCCACGCGGAGCAACTCTTGGTCCGCCGGATTACGCAGTACATCGTTGACGCTGCCCAAGATACGGTCCGCCTGTCTGCTTCCGATCTCCCCCAGTATGCGCTGGGCGGCGAGGGCGTCGTTTGCGAATGGACCACCATGCAATGGGCGTCCCGACCCGAGGGTGCCGCCACCAGCGACTGTTTGGAGATCCCGGGCCACGTCCTCCGTAGGTGTGCGCAGGTATGAGGCGACGAATCGGTCCTCGTCCGCGGTAAGGGTGACGCCTGCGGGCGCCGAGCGCCGATACCGGAATGCGGCGGCCTGCAAGGTGGCGAGATCCGCCGCGACTTCGCCGGTAGAACTGCCGCCCTCGAGGAGTCGAAGCGACGAGTCCTGGACACGTTGGACCGCGGCCACCACGCGGCCGAGATGGTTATTGCCGAGCGTCCAGCCCTTGGCGTTGTCATCGACGATCGACGACGAGCGAATGGCATTGAACATGATGTCCTCGTCGGTGAATCCGGCGGCCATCAATGCCGCCGGTGCATCGGTGATCTTCCCGCCGATATCCACCAGACCCTGTATCGCCGCGGCCGCGCCGCGAACGGTATTGATGCCGCCATTGGGCGCGGCAAGGGCGGCCTCCCGGGCAGCCCGCGCGAATACGGGCCGGTGCACGTATGCCTGGGCATAGGAGCCGTCGGGGCCACCCACACCTGGCGCGCCCCAGAATCCCCATTGGCCCAATTGCGCCTCACGCTCCATACGGGAGAACGGCCGCAGCGGTGAACGGGTCCGGCCCCAGAGCCATTCGGTCGCAGGCGAATTGCTGACCGTGCTGAAAGCGGCAAGCACGGGCAGCATCCCCGCACGCATGGAATGTCCCGCCCCGACCGCGCCCATACCGAGAGCAGTCGCGCTGCCGCCCGAACCGCGGGAGCCGCTGCCCTGCGCGGCGAGCGCGAACCGATTGGCGATCCATTCGTTGCCGCGGTCCAGACCGGCGCTGAGCCTCTTGAGCTGGAGGATCGCGACGACTTCGACGATCGCGCCGATGATGAACACCACCATGACCTGATCGCGGGCCAGCGTGAACAGGTCTCGCAGGATCAGTACGTAGACGCCGAGAAAGATGGTGTAGGCCGTCATGCGCGCTGCGGCGACGAAGCCGTCGACGACATTGCGAATCAGGAACGTCTGCGTGGGCCCGTATACGAATCCGCCCGCGGCGAAACCGAAGATCGACATCAAGCCGTGGTAGATCGTGTCGAGTGCCGCTCGGATCACCTTGATCGCGAGCACGGCACCGAAAGCGAGCAGGATAGCCCCGGCCACCAACAGCAAGAGGCCGGTACCGATCTGCTCGAAATTCGGATTGTCCATTGATTCCTTGGCCGCGCTGTCGCCACAACCACCGATGCCACGCTTCACCCGGTCTTCGCTTTGCGCCGTGACACCGGCAGACCACGCGGCACGGCAGGCCGGTTGATCGTCTACTACGTGTCCGAAGTTCCAAACCTGCAGCGGACGACGGGCGAAGTTGTCGGTCAGCGTGCCCTGCATGGTCGCCACCATCCGGGACGGATCGACATTGCTATCGCCGTTCAACCCGGCCGCCACCGAAATGCCGAGATCCCGCCCCTGCGCCAACAGACCGTCCGAGGACAGCACATCGGCCAGTGGCTCGGCGAGGAATATCGGCCCCAGCACCGCGACCATGAGCATGGTCCCCATTTGCAGCGTGGCCTTGGAGTACAGGCCGCGCACGACGAACCAGGCGACGAAGAGCGCGCCGAGCGTCGCCGCGGTCACCAACATGATCGGGGTCGCGATCTGGCCGGTCAGGTTGTGCGCAACACCGAGCAGTGCCTTGGAGAATATGTTCAGCCACTCGAAACTCAAGGCGAGCCGATCAGCCAGATCGCCGTGATCACAATGATTTTCCAGCCCGCGAACTCCAGACCGATCACCATGGCGATCCCGGTATCCCACGGTTTCAATACACTGCCGTGGTCGGTGGCGAACACATAGCTGGCGGCCTCGACCCCCGACGAATCGGCGACATGGGTCCAGCCGACGGCACTGCCCACCGACGAACCGGCGGTGTGGGTGCCGCTTTCGGCGGTGGCCGAGGCGGTGGCGCCCAGTAGACCTGGGAAAACGACCAAAACGAAGACTGTGAGCAGGAGACCGACCGTCCAGCGCCGCCTTCGCGTCGCGCGTATCCAAGCACGACACCGCCGCAGCACCGCGGGCAACTGCCATCGATCCGGATCCCAGCAGTCCGATCTCCAGTTGTTCACTACCACTACCTGATTCGTTTCCGCGCACCCCGAACGCAGGCACGGCATGGCAAGACGGGCATCGAAGCGGACAAACCCTCGGAGCTGCTCAACAGTCTCCGGAAACGACAGCTTCAAACGCTAACCACGCGCCGTGAACGACCCCCCTCCGATCAGTGAACGGAGTACTGCGAAACCTTCGGAGCCCGTTGGCTTTTCGTCTCCAGCACGACCGCGGCTGTTCACCGTTTGTTCGCCCTGCGCGGTCGCCGGACATTCGCGCTGCCCGACGCATCATCGGGCGCGGATGCCGCCGCAACCTTGCCTATGGCCATGCTCGATCGAGTGCCAAGTGATCACGAAAATGGCTGGAGCCCAGCCTTTTCCAGAATTTTCGACCAGACATACCGGTCTGTCCCAACGCTGACCGCTAGCCCGATCGAGGAAGCGCGACGATTGCCCGCCCATCGCTGCTAGAGCGAGTACGCGCCATCGCGAGAATCATCGGATCTCCCGATGTATACAGACCCTTAGCGCGGATCCGGGTTGGCGTAGCGGGACTTCGGAGCCTCGATGATCACTTCCGGTTCGGCCGAGGGCCCCAGCGGCGGACGCTCGGCAACTACCTCGAATTGGCCGGTGTGATGTTGGCGGATATTGGCTATTCGCAGTACTTTTCGGCGCGCGAGGAACCAGCCGCCGACCAAGGCGGGCCCCAGGATGACGAGCATGGCGAGTACGGCTGCGCGCTGGACCATATCGCCGCTGGTGACCATCAGGATTACCACGGTGGCCAGGAAGAGCAGGGTCGCCACATCGGTGTACGGGGCGCCGGGTAGGCGCGAGGCCGGGCGCCAGGCCAAACCGCGGCGCCACTCGCGCCAGAGCCGGAGGTGACACAGCACAACCGCAGTCCACGACACAATGGTGCCGAGTGCCGACGCGTTCAGCACGATCTCGAATGCCTTGTCCGGCACCACCGCATCGAGCCCGACGCCGACCAGGGCGATCGCACCGGTGGCGAGAATACCGACGTAGGGTACGCCTGTCCGCGACATGCGCGCCGCTACACCGGGCGCGCTGCCGTTCATCGACATCGAACGCAGAATCCGGCCGGTCGAGTACAGCCCGGCATTGAGGCTCGAAAACGCGGCAGTGAGCACGATCAGGTTCATGACCGAACCGGCGGCCGGTACACCGATTTTCGCGAAGAACGTGACGAACGGGCTCTCACCGGCCCGAAAGACCGTATAGGGCAACAGCAGTCCGAGCAGCACCAGCGAACCGACGTAGAACAGTCCGATGCGGGCGATGACGGAGTTGATCGACCGCGGCATGATCGTCTCCGGATGCTCCGCCTCACCGGCCGCGATGCCGACCAGTTCGACTGCGGCGTAGGCGAATACGACACCGGTCGTCACCGTGACCAGCGGCAGCAAACCGGTCGGGAACAACCCGCCGTGCTGACTGATCACCCCGACACCGGTCTGCGCACCCTGAATCGTGAAGCGACCGGCCAGGAAAATCGTGCCGACGATCAGAAAGCCCACCAGCGCAACGACTTTGACCAGTGCGACCCAGAACTCCAGTTCGCCGAACCAGCGCACCGAGATCAGATTGGTACTCACCACCGCGATCAGGGCGATGAGCGCGATCACCCAGTGCGGGACAACCTCGAACGCGCCCCAGTAGTGCACATAGGTGGCGATTGCGGTGATATCGACGATCCCGGTCAGGCACCAGTGGAAGAAGTAGGTCCACCCGACCGCGAAAGCCAGCTTCTCACCGTAGAACTCGCGCGCATAGGACACGAACGATCCGGCGGAGGGACGATGCAGCACCAGTTCGCCGAGCGCGCGCAGGATGAAGAAGACGAATACGCCGCACACCGCATAGACCAGGAACAGTCCCGGTCCGGCGCTGGCGAGCCGCCCACCGGCACCGAGAAATAGCCCGGTGCCGATCACCCCGCCGATCGCGATCATCTGCACTTGGCGTGCGCGCAGCGATCTGCGATAGCCGACGTCCTCGGCATGCAGCGCATCTGCGAGCGCCGATAACTCAACTGGTCCCCGAACTGCGATCACGACCAGGCCTTCCAGTAAGGGAAGTCATGTCGCGGAAGAATGTACCGTTATTTAGCGGTACATTCAATGTGTTTTGTTTGAAGGTTCAACGGGTATTCTGGCGGCCCCACGGGCGATGTCCGAGCCGGACGCCCGGCCGAGCGGGTTCGTTCATATGCACAAAACCCGAGGTCCAGGCTCTGCATCATGCCGATAGCCCGGCGCCGTCAATTGCGGTGAGCTGAATCCGGTTAGCCGAACCCATGATCGGCTGGCGGATCAATGGAGATTCGGAGGATGCGGTGAAGCGATCTCGGCGGCGGCTCGCGGTGCTGGTGGTGGCGGCAGGTCTGGCGATGGGCAGTGCCGGGGTGGCGATCGCCGATCCGGCCTTCCCGCCGAATTTCCCACCGGATCAGAATCAGCTGCCGCAGTTGCCGACCGAGCCGCAGATCTACGATCTGCTGCCGATCCCGTCGCCGGATCAGGACCCGTGGTACGACGATCCCGCGGATCTCGCGTCGTATCAGCCGGGGCAGATCGTGCGCAGCCGCGAAGTGCAGACGCGGGTGCTCGGAATTCCCTTCCCGGTGTATACCGAGCAGCTGCTGTTCCGCTCGAACGATGTGCACGACAATCCGATCGTCACCGCGACAACCGTTGTGGTGCCGGGCATTCCGTGGCAGGGCAGCCCCCGGCCGGTGCTGTCGTTCCAGGAGGCGATCGACTCCACCGATTCGGCGTGCAATCCCTCGCACACCCTGCAGACCGGCACGATGAAGGAGTCGGCGCTGGTGATCTATTGGCTGGCACAGGGTTTCGCGATCAACGTGCCCGACTTCGACGGAAAGTTCAATACCTTCAACACCTATGCCGAGGGCAAGATGGTCCTCGACAGCCTGCGCGCGATGAAGAACGATCCCACCCTCGGCCTCACCGATTCCGGCATCGCGCTCTACGGATATTCCGGCGGCGGTTCGGGTTCCATTCGCGCGGCGGAGCTGCGCGCGAGCTACGCACCCGATGTGCGGCTGCTCGGCACCACCATCGGCGGGACGCCCGGAGACCTGGTGGCAGAGGCCAGGTATGCGACCCACACGGAACCCGGACTCACCGGCACCAGCAACTTCACCATGTGGCTCGGCTTCGCGAGTCTGGCCCGGGAATATCCGGACGTCTTCGATCCGGCCGATCTGCTGACCGCCGAGGGGCAGCAGATCATCAGGGACATCCGAAGTCGTTGCTACGCGACCATTGCGCTCACCGGCGTCTACCGGCCCATCAGCGCCTACTACCAGCCCGGAAAGTCGCTCGCATCGTCCCCGGAGATCCTTCGGGTCCTGCAGGACAACAGCTTGGGCAAATACCTTCCGGATACGCCGATCCTGTGGTGGCATGGACTGTGGGACGAACTGATTCCGCCGTCGGTGGTGCTGCCTACCGTCCAAAGCTATTGGGAGCGTGGCGCTGACCTGCGCTTCTACACCGTTCCGGTCCCCGAGCACATCGTCAATGCCGTCACCGGGTGGCCGCCCGCGGTGGCCTGGACCAGCGCGGTGCTGCGTGGTCTGCCGCCGGGGCCGAAGTTCAAGGCGGATTTCTAACCGCCCGGCTTTCCCGTTGACGTCCTCCTCGGCCTAAGGGTCGAGGATTCCTACCAGGACCTCACGGTCCTCTCGGTGGGTTCCTGCTTCACTGCCCGGTGCCAGAACGAGTCCTGGACTCACCCCGTCTCCACAGGCGTTTAGTCTCTCCGCACGCCCTGCGGCGAGAATGTTGTTGGCGGCGTTGCGATCCCGATCGTGAACGGCACCGCACCGGCACGCCCAAAGTCGCACCGACAACGGCTTCCGCCCGTCAATCACGCCGCATATCGAACACAACTGCGACGACGGGAACCAGCGGTTCACCCGAGAGAAGTGCCTCCCGTACCGGCTGGCTTTCTCCTGCGTCGGCCACTTTCGCGTGCGCGTTTGCGACTCTCCTGCGGGCCTTCGCCCGGTCGTTGCCGCCTTTCTGCTTGCGATGCAACGCTTTCTGAGCTTTACGTAGCCGCCGTTCGGCCCGCCGCAAGAACCGCGGGCTGTCGATCATCGTGCCGTCACTGAGCACGGCGAACGTGGTTAGCCCCAGATCGATCCCGACTTCGCCGCCCACCTGCGGCAGCGGCTGATCGGTGATCGCTACCACGAACGACGCGAAATATCGTCCGACGGCATCGCGGATTATGGTCACGCTCGATGGATCTGCTGGCAACTCACGTGACCAGCGCACCGCCACGTCACCGATCTTCGGCAACCGTAGCTTTCCGCCGGGCGTGAGGGCGAAGCGTGCGTTGCGGGTGAACCGAATTGCCTGCCGGTTGTCCTTGCGCGACCGGTACCGCGGCGGGGCGACCCGGGCACCCTTACGCTTCCCGGTAACGCTGGCGAAGAAGTTGCGGTAGGCGGTGTTCAGGTCCGCGAGGGCCTGTTGCAGTACCACCGCCGACACCTCGCCCAACCAGGCTCGTTCCGGGGTCTTCTGCACAGCTGTCGGCCGCTTGGACAGCTGCCCGTCGGCGAGGTAGCCCCGCCAACGCGGTCATTCACCTTACCTTGCAGGTGTTTTCAAAGCGCGGAGTGGCGCGCGATGTGCTCGAATTGAACGCCGGAATTGCGCGGTTGTCGGTAGCCCCGACCGGATCGGTCAGATAGACAGCAGGTTTCGTCAGTGCCTGACCCAACCGGCTCCCAGCCGCCTCCGCGCGGGCTATCTTGCAGCTAGAGCAATCAGTCCCAACTCTGCACCGCGTCGTAGCGGCGGCGCATCTGGCGGCGCCGGTAGAACACCTCGTCCACCGACAGCGTCGTGGTGGTCACGGGCGCCAGGCGGATGTTCAGACCGAGTTCCCTGATGCGGTGCTCCAGATCGATGCGGCGCTCCGGCGGCAGGTTGGACCACATCGTTTCGAAGCGGCCGCGGACCGGGGCGTCGGCGCCGGCGATCAGGTCCAGCAGCAGCGGCCAGTCATGGGCATCGGTGGCGATGCCGGGCAATGCGGACACCATCGCATCGTTCATCTGCGCGAGCAGGGTTATTATCCGGCGCTGAATCCCGGCTTCGGCATGTGCCATCAGGCTGAAAAGTCCACGCCACAGGTCGGATTCGATGCGGCCCTCCAGGCTGCCGACGAGTCCGGCCAGCGCCGCGTCGTTCGCGATGATCGGATTCGCGGCCAACGCCCCCAGTGCCCACTTGCTCAGCCGTCCGATAAAGGTCAACAGCTCCGGTGCCGCACCGGCCCGGAGATAACCGGCGATGAGATTGCCGATCATTTCGGTGGAGCCGATGCTGAACAGGACATCACCGATCGACGCGGTCAGCTCGGCTTCACAGCGCGCGAATGTCGACAGCGCTGCCAACTGCAGCCCCGTAGACCCGATGAGCACGGTATGCAGCATGCGCGGGAACCGCTGCCGCGGTCCGGCCAGCAGTTGACGAAAAATGGCGCTCACGCCCGCGACGGAATACGCATAGGCGGCGGAGAAGATCAGACCCTCGTCATCGAGCACGCCCTGTTCGAAGGCCGCGACCAGTGTGGGTGTGGCGAAGGCGTCGAGGAACGGCCCGGCGGTGATGTAGTCCTTGCGGGCCAGCATTTCGTTGAGGATGCGCACGATGGGTTCCGGCGGCGCCACCTCGGCGAGTTGTCCGACGGTGCGCGGATCCATGTACGGCGCACAGTCGGCCACATACGCGGGCGCGAGCATGGCAACCGTCTCGGCCGCCTTCTTCGGGTGATCGACACCGACCGCACCCGCGGCCCGGCCCGTCATCATCGGCGGCACCAGGCGCTGCACCAGCGGCATCGAGATGCGCAGCGGAATGATCGGCACCAGCTTGCTGATCCGCTCGAATGTCTCGTTGTGCTGGTCGAAGATCAGGCCCGCCAGCCGATCCTGGAGTTCGTGCAGATTCTCACTGCCCAACCGCTCCAGATGCGCCAGCCGCTCCACGGGAGCGTGCAAAGTCCGTGACAGCAGCACGATCTGGGCGCCGGTTACCAGATCACTCATCAGCCGAGCCGACTCCCGAACATGATCTTCTTCGTCACCGCCCGGAATGGCCTGGGCAGCGCGCCGACCATCTCGTCGATGGCCTCGATGAGCGCGGCCGTCTCGAGTTGTTTGGCCGCGCGGAACATCTCGAGCAGTTCGGCGGCCTCCTGTTCGGTGATCAGCCCGGTTGCCGCCAGCGGCCCGCGTAGCTCGTGTTCTAGGTCGGTCCTGGCGGTCATACGGCTACCTGTTTCTTCATCTATCGCAACGTCGATCACTCGTGAAAGCCCCGAGCATAGGTGTCTCGGCGACCCGGCGGGGCAGTGCGTAAAGAATTCGTTATCCAAAGATCTTCATAACTTTTTTGAGAGGGTTGACTTCCTTTTTATTTGTGCCGCAAGGCAACTCGGATTTTATTCTCAGTCACGGGAAGTTGCGTGTTCGGCGGTGCACGCACATCTGTTTGTATCTGGGCATGATGGATTGGTGTCGGCGCACCCGGGTCCATTCCTGCCTCAGGAGCCACGCATGCGGCCATCCGGCCTGACGCGCCGGACGTTCCTCGGCGCGGCGGGCCTCGGAACCCTCGCGCTCACCGCCGCGTGTACCGGCTTCGCCACCACGGGAAGCGGCGGCATGCTCTTTCTGTCCACGCAATTCCGCCCCGCCGACGAGGCCGAGCGTTTCCGCGGCCTGCTCGGGAAGACAGCGCCGGGCGTCAGCTATGTGACCATCGAGGAGAGTCCGTTCGCGAGTCAGGTGCGCAGCCAGGTCGGGGCGGGCTCGACGCAGGTCGGTCTGCTCGGCGGCCTGCACGGCGATATCGCACCGCTGGCCGACGGCTATCTCGAGGATCTCACCGGGCTGCTCGCCGATCTCGGCAACCGCGGCTGGCCCGCCGTCTATCTGCGACTGGCGCGGGCCGGTACCGACCGGACGTGGTATATCCCCTGGGCCACAGCCAGTTACGTACTCGCCGCACATGCCGACGCGCTCCAGCATCTGCCGTCCGGCGTGGACGCCACGGCACTGACCTACGACCAGTTCCTCGACTGGGCGATCGCGGCGCGCCGCGCCAACGGCAACCGACCGATGCTCGGGCTGCCCGCAGGCCCGAAGGGCCTGCTGCATAGATTCACCCAGGGTTATCTGCTGCCGTCGTTCACGGGCGGTCAGATCACCACCTTCCGCTCAGCCGAGGCCGTGACGGCCTGGCAGTACTTCCGCGAACTGTGGGCCAACTGCGCACAGTCGAGTACGAATTTCGACTTCATGCAGGAGCCCCTTGCCAGCGGCGAGGTGCGCATGGCCTGGGATCACGTCGTCCGCCTGGTGCACGCGTCCGAGCACGACTCGCAGGACTGGCGCATGCTGCCCGCGCCGCGCGGCAAGCACGGACTGGGCTACATGGCCGTGGTCGCCGGGCTCGCAATTCCCAAGGGCAGCACCGATGCCGAGCTCGCCCAGCGCACGATCGGCGCACTGACCAAGCCGGAAGCCCAGATCGAACTGCTGCGCTCCAATGGCTTCTTCCCGTCGGTCCACACCGCCATCCCCGACGATCTGCCGCCCGCGGTCGGACTCGAGGCCGATGCCGTGGAACGGCAGCAGCAGGCACCGGGCGCGATCCTGTCGCTGCCACCGGTCGGTCTCGGCCAGCGCGAGGGTGAGGTGAGCAAGGTGTTCAAGGACAGCTTCCGCTCGATCGTGTTGGACGGAGCCGATATTCGGACCACACTCGATCAACAGGCGCGGGTGCTGCAAGGCATTCTCGACGAGCTGAAGGTGCCGTGCTGGGCGCCCGATCCGGTCGCCGACATCTGCGGGGTGGGGTAGCCGTGCGCGCGCGACTCGGTTCACCGTGGATTCTGCTGCTGCCCTCGATCGTGCTGCTGGCCGCGCTGTTCGGCTGGCCATTGGTGCGGGCGATCTTCGATGCGTTCAGCGACGATCACGGCTTCACGCTCGCGCACTGGCGGCGCTTGTTCGACGACCCGTATTTCCTTACCTCGCTGCGCAATACCCTGTTGTTGATCGTCATCGTGGTCCCGATCCAACTGGTGCTCGCGATCGGCATGGCGCTGCTGATGCAGGCGCGGCCGCGGTTCGCCAGTGGCCACTTCTACCTGTGGTGCGTGCCATTGGCGATCTCCGAACTGGCCGCCGGACTGGTGTGGTTGTCGATCTTCGGCAATCGCGGCTACCTGAACTCACTGCTGGTCTGGCTCGGCCTGTCCGAGGACGGTGTGCAGTGGTTGAACTATCAGCACACCGGAACCATGCTGCTCGCGGTGGTGATCGCCGAGATCTGGCGGGCGACCTCACTGGTCTTCGTCATCGTGGTGGCGGGCGTACAGCTGATTCCACGGGATTACGACGAGGCCGCGCAGGTGTTCGGGGCGAACTTCTGGCAGCGGCTCCGGCACGTGACGCTGCCGCAACTCGGGCCGAGCCTGCAGGTCGCGCTGATCCTGCGCACCATCCTCGCGCTGCAGACCTTCGCCGTGGCACAGGCACTGACCGGTCGCGACTTTCCGCTGCTGGTCGGCGAGACCTACGAGTGGTACTCGAATCTGCAGAATCCGGCGGTTGCGAGCGCGGTTTCGCTTGTGGTGCTGACCATCTCGCTCGGTACCGCGGTGTTCTATCTGCGGACGGTCCGGGCGCCGGAGGAGTCGCGATGAGTGAGGCCACGGCGCTGCCACCGATCGATCGCGCACCGCTGCGCCGACGTCGGTGGCGGGCCGTCGGAGTGCAGGTGGCCTGTATCGCGGTGACGCTGTTCATGGCGCTCCCGATCGTGCTGATCGGACTCGCGGCGGTGTCCTCGCGCGAGGCGCTGAACGAGTTCCCGAAGCCATTGCTGTCCAGCGAATTCTCCACCGAGACGCTGCGGTCGTTCTTCCACGCGACCGGAACCGTTCCGGCACTGGGCAACTCGGTGCTGGTTGGGCTATACACGGTGTTCTGGTCGCTGCTCATCGGCGCGCCCGCCGGATATGCCCTGGCTCGCAATGCCTTCCGCGGTAAGGACAGCTACCAGGTATTCATCCTGTTCGTGCGGGCGCTGCCGATCGTGGTGCTCTCGGTGCCGCTGGCCACGATGTTCCTGCGGCTCGACGTCTACGACACCGTCTTCGCCGTGACGCTCGTGCACACCACGCTCGCGCTGCCCACCACCGTGCTCATCACGGCGAGCATTTTCGTCGCGGTGCCCGCCGATCTCGAGGAGGCGGCGCGCGTCTTCGGCTGCACGCGCTGGCAGGCGGCTCGCACAGTCGTTGTGCCGCTGGCACTTCCCGGTCTGGCCGCATCGTCGATCTTCACGTTCGTGCTGTCGTGGAACGAGATCCTCGGCGCGACCATCGTGACGCTCGGACATCGCACGTTGCCCGCGCAGGTGCTCACCACGCTCGGTGAGGCGTCGACGCCGTACCGGTTCGCGGGCGGGTTCGCGCTGATCATTCCGGCGCTGGTCTTCATCTTCGTGATGCGGCGCTATCTGGTGAATATGTGGGGGACGACGCTGAGATGACAGAGGTGCAGGGCATATGGCCGAAGTGATTCTGCGGGACCTGGCGAAGACCTACCCCGGCAGCACGACGCGCGCCACCGACCAGGTCTCGCTCGAGGTCGCCGACGGTGAATTCATGGTGCTGCTCGGGCCCTCCGGCTGCGGTAAGACGACGCTGCTGCGCATGATCGCCGGGCTGGAACTGCCCGACGCGGGGCAGATCGTGATCGGCGGCAAGGATGTGACCTACCTCGAACCGCGGCGGCGCAATCTGTCGATGGTGTTCCAGTCCTATGCCGTCTTCCCCAATAAGAAGGTCGCCGACAATATCGGCTTCGGCCTGCGGGTGCACGGTGTGCCCGCCGCGGAGATCCGGCGCAAGGTCGCGTGGGCCGCGGATCTGCTCCAACTCACGCCGTACCTGGATCGGTATCCGGCGAAGTTGTCCGGCGGCCAACGACAGCGTGTCGCGGTGGCGCGCGCGATCGTCATGGACGCCGATGTGCTGCTCATGGACGAGCCGCTGTCCAATCTGGATGCGCTGCTGCGACTTTCGTTCCGCGCCGAGTTGAAGAAGCTGGTCGGCGAGCTCGGCACGACCACGATCTATGTCACCCATGACCAGGTCGAGGCGCTGTCGCTCGGCGATCGCGTCGCGGTCATGCGCGACGGGGTGATCGTTCAATGCGGTTCGCCGACAGCGGTATACGACGGTCCGGCGACCGAATTCGTCGGCGGCTTCCTCGGCAGCCCACCGATGAACTTCCTCACCGGGATCGTCGACATAGGCGAGGCCGGACCGCATATCGATCTCGGCGGACAGTCGCTGCCGATTCCCACCGCGCTCGCGTCGTTCAACGGCAAGAAGCTCAACCTCGGCATCCGGCCCGAGGCCATCGCCGTCGGCGACGAGGCGGGCACCGATTCGGTGCGCGCCCAACTCCAGGTGCTGGAGCCGCTCGGCTCGTCCACCCTGTTGACCACCGATGTCAGCGGACAGACCGTCAAGATTCAGACGCAGCCCGGCTTCCGGGCCGACCAGGGCGATGCGCTGAACCTGCATGTGCCACCGCGGGCCTGCCGCTGGTACGACCCGGAAACCGGATTATTGCTGGAGGACTCAGTGTAGATATCCGGTGGAGAGTTCGTCGTATCCGATCAATTCGACGGCCGAATATTCTGAAGCCTCGCCGAAACCCTCC
>NZ_BDBY01000168.1 GCF_001613225.1 Nocardia pseudovaccinii NBRC 100343 | reverse complement strand
ACCGATATTCGAGATTATCGATCGCATTTCGACTAACCGACTCGCACGGGCACAGCAGATTCTTCCGCAATTCGACCACGGCCGACGGTAAGTGATACCAAGGCAATGTTGCCGATCGCGGTAATCAGCGGTCCCGCGACAGTGGCGAATTGATATCCACTTGCCAGCAGCACTCCCAGCACACCGAGGGCTCCGGCGAATGCATTCGCGGCGAACATTTGCCAGGTTTCCTCCTGAGGCTTCGACCAGGCGTGCCGCAGCGTCGGTACGGTGGCGATGAGATTGGCGCAGATGGCCACAAGCGCACCGAAAGTCTTCTCCGAAATCTCCACTGTGACCAGCACACATGCGATGGAGGAGAGCAGACACGCCCAATCGATATTGTCGTTGGGCCGCAGACTCACCCCACGCCGCAAACCGAGGACGATAACGGCGGCATTCATACTTGCCGACGCTGCATTGATACCAGCGGCGAGATATGCGCCCGCCAGATATGCGACCATCGCGAATACCGTATTGGCAGTACACCAAGCCACCCAAGACGCCATTCGCGGTCGCGTGCCACCATCCAGAATTCCGACCAGATATGCGACTACACCATACAGTGAGATGCCGACGCTCACCAAAGCTGCCGACGTGCTCAGACTCCAGAACTCACTCACGTACACCATTCCTCGTTTTTCGCGCAGACATGCGCGAGACAGCCACAACCGGCGATTGGACCCGCAGGCGAACACACCGAAGGGAACAAATCCGGTGCGACGATGGGGACCGTATCTGCCGTGGGTGAACACTTCGGGATGATTTGTTCGTTCGCGATTGAAACTATCGTTACACGGAGGTTCCGGCCGCACAAACGCAGCAGGTCGGCCGTAACGAACTTTTACGTCGGTAACTGGCGCTTAACAGGATATGGTTACTGAGCTCACATCGGTGCGGAATCGACATTGATGAGCACCGTTTTCGAGGGGGCAAGCACGCCACAGACACACGAAGACCCCAGCCGTAGCTGGGGTCTCCCGTGGTCACGCCGACCGTTGTGCGAGTCGAAACCTCTACACCCCGGCCTCGATTACTGAGCCTGCCACACTTGCCGGGAATCGTCGCGCCGAGCCCTTGGTCCTGCGGTACCCCACCGCGCGCTTGCATCTGTAAGCCCGGCCGAATCGCGCTCGAACAGGCAGTTTCCTATAACCAAGGCCTGTCTGAGATAACGAACAAGCAACATCGTGATCACCCCGTGTCCAAACTGTTCGACTCGGAATGTAGGGCTCATGACGGAATCCCCAGCGGATCTTGCGGCCGCCGGGCCGTTTTCGTGTTCGGCGACCGAGGACCGCCGGACTCGGACTACCGTGGCAGCAATGACCGATCGACTCGCTGGAGGCCCTTTGCGCAGCATCGCCCGCGTACTGCTCATCATCTCGGCGCTCGTCGGCATGGCCATGCCGACCGTTCCCGCCGCGTTCGGCGCACCGATCAGCGATGACGTCACTGCCGGGAAGATCGATGAGCTGCTGGCACTGCGGGCCGCCTCGCCGGGTGCGAGCAAGGGTGCGCTGATCGAGCGGTTGTCGGGACGCCTGCTCGGGACGCCGTATGGCGCGGATATGCTCATCGGCTCGGCGGACCAGCCCGAACAGCTGGTCATCGACCTGCGGCGAGTGGATTGCTTCACCTATCTCGACTATGTCGAAGCGCTCAGCAGGTCCGCGGATCGCGACCAGTTCGTCGCGAATCTGATCGCGACCCGCTACACCGACGGTCGCGTCGAGTTCCAGCAGCGCAAGCACTTCTTCAGCGATTGGTCGCATACCGCGCGCATCGCGGCCACCGATATCACCGGCACGTTGAGCCCGGCCGCGGTGACCGTCACCAAGCACCTCAACGCGAAAGCCGGTGGCGGAACATATCTTCCGGGTCTGCCGGTGGTCGATCGCGATATCACCTACATCCCCGGCGCCGCGGTGGACGAGAGCGTCATCGGTGGACTCCGCACCGGTGACTACATCGGCGCCTACGCCGACCAGCCGGGACTCGATGTCACCCATGTCGGCATCTTCGTCATGACACCGAGCGGCCCGGTCTTCCGCAACGCGTCCTCACTCGCCGCCAACGAGAAGGTGGTCGACTCCCCCTTCGCCGACTACGTGCGAACGACGCCGGGCATCATGGTGCTCCGCGCGCAGTAATCGAAACGGAGCCGGCCAGCGCGACAGCGGGCGAGCGGATTCGGCGGCGACGGCGCGAATCCGTCGGATCACGGCGTGGTCGTCGATCGCCACACAACTCGTGCGCTGCCCCGCATGGCACCGCCGAGTCGACTCGCCCGCCCCGTGATCCGCTCTCGCAGTACGCCGTTCTCGTACCGCCTCGCTTCTGCCCGACCATCGGTGGCCGGCTCCCATCCCAACTGTGCTCGGGCGGCACGGTCGTCGACAGAGCCGGGATGCCCTAGATCCAGGGACGTTTGGTCCTACCGAACACAGGTCAGCTGGTCCGGGGCGTGATCAGCCCGAGGTCGGCGTCGTAGCGGCGGTACAGCAGGTTCCCGCGGCGGCTGACGGGATCGATGAAGAACAGGAACGGCAGGCCGATGGCGCACAGGCGGTCGACGGCCGCGGTCTCGGACAACTCCGGAATTCTCGGATCGGCTGCTGAAGGGTCGCTCGGCGAACGGAGCAGCTCGATACCCGCGGGATCGCCACGGTAGACGATCGCGTCAGCGCCGGTCTCGGCGTCGACGAACAGGTGCGCGTCGTAGTCCATCGCGTCCAGCACCGCTGCCGCCGCATCCGGGGGAACCACCAGCAGCGAACAATTCTTGCGGCGGGTGATAGTGCCATGTCCGGATGCCGCGAGCAGTCGCCGTATCGGCTCCCGTTCCGGCGCCACCCGTCGCTTTGTCGTCAACCGTTCGATCAGGCGCTCGAGCCGCTGCACGACCGGCAGCACCATGCCCGCCCCCGGGGTGATCGTCTGCACGCGCGCCGGAGTGCCGCGCACGCACAGATTCACCTGCACCAACTGCGGCCCACTCGGGCAATTCGCGACGACGACCCGCACCCGGGCACCACCGTCGATTCGATTTCGGGTAAGCAATCGCCCGACCGCGCCGGCCACGCGTTCGAGTTCCAACTCCGCGATCGGTCCACGCGGAAATACGACGATGTCGGGGAAGGCCGGGGTGGACCACTTCCCTGACGCACTCATGACGACCTCGCTATTGGATTGTTCGAGTTCCGACCCTCGGGACTCGATGGCAGCATCCGCGACGTCCACGACGGGAGGGCCGAAAGTCACTGCCACACCTGACCTTCGGCACCAAGTGCACGGCCCGACCCGGCCGGTGACCATCGACCTTCGAGAACAGGAAGAAGGCCCATATCGACCGGCGCATCGTCGGACGAGGCTCGGGAGTATGACCGACACCCGCCTCTCCCCCGTACGTTCCGTGCCGGACCATTCGACGGTGCTGGCGGCCATGCGTTCGGCCAGCCGCGCGCCGTCGTTGCACAACACCCAACCGTGGCGCTGGGTCTTCGACGGGACCCGGCTGCACCTGTACCGTGACGACGACCGCCTGCTGACCTCGGCGGACCCGCTGGGTCGGCAACTGGTGATCAGCTGTGGCGCGATGCTGCACCACGTGCGCACCGCATTCGCCGCAAAGGGCTGGCACACCGATACCACCCGGCTACCCGATACCGGCCGCCCCGGCTATCTGGCGGTGATCGAGTTCCGGCCGTGGCCCGAGCCGCCGACCGGCGTGCTGGCCCGCGCCCACGCCATCGATAAGCGACGTACGGACCGACTGCCGCTGTACGCGCCGACCGACTTGTCGCCGCTCCTGCATGCCGGTCGAATGCTGGTGACACCCCACGACATCGAACTCGATCTCCTCGACGACAGCGCCCGCGCGAAGCTCACGGCGGCCTCCGACCACGCCACTGCGGTCCGGCGCTACGACATGGAATACCAGACCGAATTGCATTGGTGGGCCGGACATTCCGGCGATACGGAAGGCGTCCCGCGCGAATCCCTGGCCTCCGATGCCGAATTCGCCCGCGTCGGCGTAGGCCGCACCTTCCCGTCCGCACCGCATTCGGCCCGCCGCGAAACCCTCGATGACCACGCCCGCCTACTGATACTCAGCTCACCGAGCGAATCCGTCACCACCTGGCTGCACACCGGCGAAGCCCTCTCCGCCGTCCTCCTGGAATGCACCACGTCGGGCCTGGCAACTTGCCCGATGACCCACATCACCGAATTGCCTTCGGCCCGAACAGCCATCGCGACCATGCTCCCCCACCCCACCATCCCCCAGGTCCTCATCCGCGTAGGCACCACCCCCGCCAACACCCCCGAACCCCCACCAACCCCCCGCCGCCCCCTACCCGACATCCTCACAATGCGGTAACTCGAGAATGCGCTGGCGGTGGGGTCTACCCGACATTTTCCTCCACCGACGCATGGTGATCGATCGTCCAGATGCGCATATTCGCGGGGCTACGCTGGAGGGACCCAGCGGAGGTGTTGCGATGACGAGCGTGTTCCTGGTCGATGACCATCAGATCGTGCGTCGCGGTGTGAAGGATCTGATCGATTCCGAGCCCGATCTCGAGGTCGTCGGCGAGGCGGGCACGGTTTCGCAGGCGTTGGCGCGCATCCCCGCGCTGCGCCCGCAGGTCGCGGTGCTGGACGTGCGCCTGCCCGATGGCAACGGCATCGAATTGTGTCGTGAACTGCTGAATCAGCATCCTGGGCTGCGGTGTCTGATACTCACCTCGTTCACCGACGAGCAGGCCATGCTCGATGCCATTCTGGCCGGGGCCAGCGGGTATGTGGTCAAAGACATCGACACGATGGAGCTGGTCGAGGCCATTCGCGAGGTCGGCGCGGGTAAGTCGCTGCTCGATAATCGCGCGGCCGCAGCCCTCATGACGAAGCTGCGCGAGGAGGCCGAGGCCAAGACGGGACCGCTGGCCGGTCTCAGCGAACAGGAACGGACGCTGCTCGGTCTGCTGGGTGAGGGGCTCACGAATAGGCAGATCGCGAGCCGGATGTTCCTTGCGGAGAAAACTGTGAAGAACTACGTCTCCCGGCTGCTGACCAAACTCGGGGTGGAACGTCGCACCCAGGCAGCGGTACTGGCCTCCAAACTCAACGCGCCCACCAAACAGCAGGAGTGAGCAACCTGTGGTTTCGTTCGGCGTGACATGGGGTACACCACGCGGGCAGAATACAGATCATGGCAGACGAGTGGACCGTCTCCGGCCAGGCGCCGGTCACGGAAACTTTGTCTCAACTGCGACTTCGTGAACTGATCGGCGAAGTCCAGGACCGCATCGCCCAAATGGTCGGCGTCCGCGACCAGATGGACCGGCTGATCGATGCCATGCTGGTCGTCACCGCCGGATTGGACCTGGACAATACGCTGCGCTCGATCGTGCACACCGCCATCGAGTTGGTCGACTCCGAATACGGCGCGCTCGGCGTGCGCGAAACCGACAGCAACGAGCTCGCCGAATTCGTCTACGAGGGCATCGACGACCGGACCCGGGTCATGATCGGCGATCTGCCGCGCGGTCACGGTGTCCTCGGCCTGCTCTTCGAACAACCGAAACCCATTCGGCTGGCAGATCTTTCGAAGCATCCGTCGTCGGTCGGCTTCCCCGCCCACCACCCGCCGATGCACACCTTCCTCGGCGTACCGGTGAAGGTTCGCGACGAGATCTTCGGCAACCTGTACCTGACCGAGAAGGCCGGTGGGCAGGAATTCACCGACGACGACGAGGTGGTGGTGCGGGCGCTGGCCGCCGCGGCGGGTATCGCCATTTCCAACGCCCGCCTCTACGAACAATCCCAAATCCGCCAGCAATGGCTGGAGGCCAACCGCGATGTGGCCACCGAACTACTCGCTGGCGGCGAACCGAACGAGGTGCTGGAGCTGGTCACCGACCGGGCGCTGCAGCTCACCCAATCGGCGTGCAGTTTCCTCTCACTGCCCGAAGATCCGGATATTCCGCCCGACGAGGTGACCGATCTGGTCGTGGTCGCAGCGGCGGGTGTCGATGCGCAAAAGCTGACCGGACAGCGCATTCCGATCAACGAATCGCACTCGGGCATCGCATTTCGGGAAAACCAGGTCCTTTCGGTCGATCGGCTCCAATACAGCCTGCGATTCGGCAACTCGACCGAATTCGGTCCGGCGCTGGTGCTGCCACTGCGGGCCGAACAGACGGTTATCGGTGTGCTCACGCTCCTGCGTCCACCATCGGCCGGGCCGATCGACGCCGCAGGACAGGCCATGATGGCGGACTTCTCCGTCCAAGCGGCACTGGCACTGCAACTTGCCCGGAGCCAGCGCCGCAACCGCGAACTCGACGTGCTCTCCGACCGTGACCGGATCGCGCGTGACCTGCACGACCATGTCATCCAGCGCCTGTTCGCGGTCGGTCTCTCACTGCAGGGCACTGCCCAGCGGGCCCGCGTGCCCGAGGTCAAATCCCGGCTCACCGAGACCATCCAGGACGTCCAGTCGATCGTGCAGGAAATCCGGCATTCGATCTTCGATCTGCACGAGAGCACCAGCACGGATGCGCCGACACTACGTAAACGGCTGCACGGCATCATCGCCGAAATGATCGGCGATAGCGGATTGCGCACCACGATTCGCCTCGCCGGTCCGGTCTCGGTGCTTACACCGCCGCTGTCGGAGGATGTCGAAGCGGTGCTGCGCGAGGCGGTGAGCAATGCGGTGCGGCATGCGTCGGCGACGACGGTATCGGTCCAGCTCCGGGTGCGCGACGATGTCACCATCGAGGTCACCGATGACGGTGTCGGCGTGCCCGACGACCTCGCACGGATGAGCGGATTGGCGAATCTGGCGACACGCGCCGAGCAGGCGGGCGGCAGTTTCAGCGTGATCAAGGGCGAGCACGGGGGGACGACGTTGCGCTGGTCGGCGCCGTTGCCCTGAACCGGCCAGGCGGGGCTGTTCCGTGCGCTGTGCCATCCGAACACCATCCAGACATGAGCGGCCTTTGGGCCCTGCGGTTGGTGACCAATGCCAGGCGTGCGCGACGACCTCGGATTCCTAACCTACGGGTAGCTGATATCTCGGAACCCGAAGGGACATCCATGACCGACCAGCACCGCGATGCATCACACCGGCTGGCGTCGGCCGAAGTAGTGGTCGGCACCGACGGCTCCGAGGCGGCCGATCTCGCCGTCCGCTGGGCCGCCGAGACCGCCTCCCAGCGGGGTCGGCGGCTGCGCATCGTGCACGGTCTCGACCTCGCGGCGGCGGGTTCGGTCTACGGGATGTACGACGTGATCATGCCGCCGGTGATCGACGCGATCCGCCGCGAAGGTGCCGACGTGCTGCGCACAGCACGCCGACTCGCCCATCAGGTCGATCCGGACCTGACCGTGGAAACCGAACTCTCCGAAGCCAATCCGGCACATCTGTTGATCGAGCTGTCCGAGGCGGCGCATCTGGTCGCGATCGGAACCGCGGGTTCCGACGGCGCCCTGAGCTATCTCGGATCGACGCTGCTCGCGGTGGCAAGCCACGGCCGCGGTGCGATCGTGGTAGTACGTGACACCGGCACCGAACAGCAGACCCGACGCGTAGGCCCGGTTGTGCTCGGTATCGACGGCGGAGCGGGGAGCACGGCCGCCGTCGGGGCCGCGTTCGCCGAGGCCAGCGAACGCAGAACCAGACTCGTCGCCGTCCACGCTTGGAGCGACCTGTATTTCGACCGCATCGCGGGGCTCCCCTACGCCGTTGATCACGATGCCGAGACCGCCGGACAGGCGATCCTGGCCGAGCAGCTCAGGGGCTGGCAGGAGAAGTACCCGGACGTGCTGGTCATCCGCAAGGTGTACCTGTCGGGTCCGCGGCAGGCACTGCGCGAATGGTCGCGGTCGGCGCAGCTGGTCGTGGTCGGCAGCCGGGGGCGCGGCGGATTCCGCGGACTGCTGCTCGGCTCCACCAGCGACGCACTGGTCCAGACCGCGCACTGCCCGGTCATGGTCGTCCGTCCGCAGTAGCGCGGTCACGCTGGAGGGCTACGAAATCCCATGTCCACCACCATAAATCCCCCCGTACTCGTCGGCTTCGACGGCTCCGGCGCCGCCGCCGAGGCGGTGCGCTGGGCCGCGGCCGACGCCGTCCACCACCGCGCGCCGCTGCACATCGTGTACGGCATCGGCGCCCCGATGGACTTCGGCCCCGGAATAGCCTTCGACCAAATCGATTACGACGCCTATCGAGCGGACGGCGCCGCCGCCGTCACCACTGCCAGCGCCTACGCGACCGCGGCCGCCGCACCGGTCGGCGACCTCGAAATCGCCACCTTCGTGGTCGACGCGCCGCCGATACCGGTCCTGCTGGACCGCTCCAAGGAAGCGCGCATGCTCGTCGTCGGCACCCGCGGTCTCGGCGCCTTCCGCCGTGGCCTGCTCGGCTCGGTGAGCACCGCCGTCGCAAGGCACGGGCACTGTCCGGTCGCCGTCATTCCCGAATCCGAGGACTACAAAGCCGATCGGCTGCGGGGACCGGTGCTCGTCGGTGTCGACGGCTCCCCCAGCGCCACCCGCGCCATCGAGGTCGCCTTCGACCAGGCCGCCCATCGCGCGGTCGCACTGCGCGCGGTACTCACCTGGTCCGAATTCAACCGCTATATCTCCCGAGACGATATGCGGAAAGAGGCCGAGGCGTTGCTGTCCGAAAGCCTGGCGGGCTATGCGGAGAAGTATCCGGACATGGAGGTCGAGCGCGTGGTCGTCGAGGATCGACCGGCCAGATGCCTACTCGCCGAGGCGGAATACGCGCAACTGATCGTCCTGGGCAGCCGCGGGCGCGGCGGCTTCGCGGGCATGACCCTCGGCTCGGTCAGCCAGGCCGTCCTACACGCCACCGACTGCCCCCTCATCATCGCCCGCCCCTGATATCCGGCCACCTCGGCTGGTGCTTCGGCAAGCTCCGGCACGCACCGGTCCGCAAGCGCGCGCAGCGAGTTCACAGGTTGCGTTAATCGGGGCGCACGGTGGTGTTCACATCCTGTTTACGATGTCGGGATGTTGATTCAGGACGCGCAGGAGAGATCGGTTGCACCCCCGGGGGAAGTGGGGACTGCGCGTCCGTGGCGAACTCGGTTGATCTGGGGCAGTATCGCGGGCGCGGTCGTGGTGTTGATCGCGGGGCAGTTGATGGCCGTGCATATCAATGCGCTCGGGCCGCTGACCAGTCTTTCTTGGGATTATGTCGGGCGGCCCAAGTCGGCGACCACGCCGTGGGCCGGGTTTTTGCTGGCGCTGATCGGCGTCTCCTGGAAGGTGCGGGTGCGCGCGCTGGCGGCCGCGGTCGGCATCGATGTGGTCTTCGTGATCATTCGGGCGATCGAGGGGCGGTTGTTCACGGTCGGGAACGGTCCGACCATTGTGCTCACCGCACTGGCGGTGATCGCGGCCGTGCGCTGGACCGGTGCGCGTCGCGAAACCGCGCTGCGCACAATCGCTCTCGGTGCGCTGCTGATTCTGGCGACGAAGGTCGGCGAGATCTGGCTGGACATCACCGCTTGGGCCTGCCCGACCGTGCTGGATCCCTATGCCGAACTGGCCGATCACGCGCTCGGCAATCCGTCGTGGCTCGTCGGACAGGTACTCGACGCGGCAGGACCGGTGCCGCTGGGTGTGGTGCGTTGGGTGTATTTCGAACTGCCGGTCGCGGCCATTGTGGTCGCGGCGTGGCAACTGCGCGGCGTCACCGCGGGTAGGTGGCCGCGGCACTACCTGGTGCGCACGTTCCTGACGCTCGGTGTGGTCGGTCCGCTGTTCTATGTGGTCTTCCCGGTGGTCGGGCCGGTGCTCGCGTTCGGCCCGCAGGGGCAGGGTTTCGAACTCGCCGATGTCTGGCCGAATATCGTTGCGGCACTGCCGTCCTCGGTCGATTCGATGCCTTTCGACAGCATCACACCGCGTAACTGCATGCCGTCACTGCATACCGCGTGGGCGCTGTCGCTGTTCATCCACTCCCGGCGCGGGCCGCTCTGGTTGCGCTGGGGTGGCGCGTTCTGGCTGGTCTGCACCCTCGTCGCGACGCTCGGCCTCGGGGCGCACTACGGCGTCGACCTCGTCGCTGGCGCGGCACTGTGCCTGACCGTCGAATCCGTCCTGCGCGATCCGGACCGGGGTTGGGACCGCGGCCGCGCCCAAGTGGTGGCCTTCGGTATCGCGACCTTCGCGGGGGTGCTGCTGTGCGTGCGCTTCCTCGCGCTGCCGATGGCGAACTACCCGTTCCCGTTCGGCGTCGCGATTCTGGGTGTCTTCGCCGCGCTGGCGTTCACCTTCTACCGGACCTGGTTCGCCGCGAACGACTCGGTAGCGGTCGACCCGCTGAGTCCTGCGCAGCGTGCCGATGATGGCACCGTCCGGCCGTCTACCGTGCCAGACTGACGGCGTGAGTGAGCAGGACGGCACCGAGAAGATCCGCCCACCGACCCGCGATCGCGGCGACGCGATCGGCGCCGGACTGATCTGGCTGGCCAAATGGTCGCTGTGCATCGTGGCGATCGCCGCGGGGGCGTGGGTGCTCGGCACCGTCGTAGCCGCGCTCTGGGTGGTACTGCTGCCGATCGCGCTGGCACTGATCGTCGCGACAATACTGTGGCCGCCGACCCGCTGGCTCACCGCGCACGGCTTTCGGCCCGGCGCCGCGGCAACGGTCACCCTGCTCGGATTCATCGGAGTTCTCGCGGGTGTCATCGCACTGATCGTCCCGTCGGTCGTGGACCAGGCCCCGGAGCTGGCCGACAAATCCACCGAGGGCGTCAACAAGGTGCGTGATTGGCTGCACGGTCCCCCGCTGCGCATACGCGACGAGCAGCTGCAAGCGGCGGTGGACGCGATCACACAGCGGCTGAAGTCCAGTTCGGAACAGATTGCCTCCGGCGTCTTTACCGGCGTGACCACCGCGACCTCCACGCTGGTAACGCTATTGCTGGTACTGGTGCTGGCGTTCTTCTTCGTCAAGGACGGTCCACGGCTGCTGCCGTGGCTGCATGCCGTTCTCGGCAGTCGCGGCGGCAGGCACCTCGAGGAGGTGCTCAATCGCATCTGGTCCACCCTCGGCGGATTCATCCGCGTCCAGGCGCTGGTGAGTCTGATCGACGCGGTGTTCATCGGCGCCGGACTGGTGATCTTGCACGTCCCACTGGCATTCGTGCTCGCGGTGATCACCTTCATGGGCGGTTTCGTGCCGATGGTCGGCGCATTCGTCGCCGGGGCGCTGGCGGTGCTCGTGGCACTGGTCGGCAATGGCGTCACCACCGCGCTGATCGTGCTCGGCATCATCATCGCGGTCCAGCAGTTGGAAGGCAATGTACTGCAACCGGTCCTGCAGGCCCGCAGCATGAAACTGCATGCCGTGGTCGTCCTGGTCTCGATCACCGCGGGCGGCTCCCTCTACGGCATCGTCGGCGCCTTCCTCGCGGTACCGGTAGCGGCCGTCCTCGCCGTGGTAGTCCGCTACCTCGGCGAACAGATCGATGTCGTCACCGCACCCCCCGACGAATCTCCCGAACCCGAGCCCGCGCCGGAATAGCTGTCGTGCCGTGAGCTATTCGGAGTACTTGTAGAAACCCTCTCCGGTGGCGATGCCGAGCTTGCCCTTATCGATGTAGTTCGTCTTGAGCCAGGCCGCGAGTTCCTGCCCCTCCGCACTGTTGACCAGGATGTTGTAGGGGGTGGTCAGGCCGATGACGTCGAGCATTTGGAATGGCCCGACCGGTGCGCCGGTGCCGATCCGCCAGGTCTTGTCGACCGCCTCCGGTTCGGCGAATCCGCCCGCGCCGAGGGCCATGGCCGCATTGAGCAGCGGCACGAGCAGCGAATTGAGGACGTAACCCGCCTTCTCCTTGTGCAATTCGATCGGCTCCATGCCGATCGCGGCGGCGAACTCAACCACCGCCCGAAAGACCTGCGGATCGGTCTCGGGCGTGCCCATCACCTCGGCGGTGTTGTACCGCCACACCAGATTCGCGAAGTGCAGCGCGAGGAATTTGCCGGGGCGGCCCGTGTAGTCCTTGATATCGCTGGGCAGCAGGGTGGACGAATTGGTCGCGAAGATCGTCTTCGGCGGCGCGAGTTCGCCCAGCTGCCGGTAGGTCTGCTCCTTGACGGTGAGCACCTCCGGCACCGCCTCGATCACGAGGTCGGCATCCTGCACGGCCGCGGCGAGATCGGTGGTCAGCACGATGCCCGCCTCGGTCTTCTCGGCCTTGCTGTCACCGCCGCGCACTTCGACGCGATAGGTCGCCGCGAGCTTGGCGAAACGGTCGCGAGCACCGGCGATGGCCTCGTCGCTGATGTCGTAGGCGGTGACATCGAATCCGTGGAACGCGGTCTGGAATGCGATCTGCGATCCCAATACCCCGGTTCCGAGAACGGTCACCTTGCGGATGGTCATCTGCTCAGATTAAACGCCGACGGGGCCACACTGGTCATCGAGCGGGTATCACCCCGACCATCGGCACCCAGATCCGAAGTGTGGCAACCGATCTCGCAATTCGTACGGCGACGAGGAGTTGTCCGGCGAGGTGGCGACCGCCGGATCCGACCTTCGCGAATGGGTCCCAGCTAACTCACAGCCACGGGCTAGGGTGCACAAATCTTGCGATTCCAAGATTGTCTTGTCGGTCCGGATCGGACGGGTCGGCGGTCTCGGATGGAGACCCGACAACAGGAGGAACGTGGATGAAGATCAAGTCGAAGCTGGCGAAGGGTGCGATCGCGGGCGGTGTGCTGGTCGGTCTGCTCGGCGTTGGTGCGGGTGTTGCGAGCGCCGATCCGGGGCAGGATCAGCGTCCAGGTATCGAGCAGCAACAGCAGGGCCACGATCAGCAGCGCGGGGATCAGCGCCAGGACCAGCAGCGGCATGATCAGCAGCCGCAGGGCCACGGCTTCTGGTTCTTCGGCCAGTGGATTCCGCTGCCCTGATCCCGACTCGACGCGAAAGGCCCTGTGTCCGTTGGACATGGGGCCTTCGTATGTTTGTCCGCCCACAGCGTAATGCCAGGCCGGATCGGCAGGCGCGGTCGTACGCTCTCCCTATGACCGAGCTGCACTCGATCCAAGGTGGACGCGACGACCGACCTCGGCACACCGAGGAACCGCTGTGGCGCGAGGTACTCGGCGAACGGCTGCGCACGCTGCGGCAGGGGCAACGCGAGACCCTCGTCGAAACCGCCGGTCGCGCGGGCATTTCGCCGCAGTACCTGTCCGAGGTCGAGCGGGGCCGCAAGGAACCGTCGAGCGAGATGATCGCGGCGCTGGCCGGTGCGCTCGGCACCACCCTGTTCGGTCTCACCGAGCAGGTGGCCGACGAATTGCGCACTCATCGTCAGCTCACCTTCGCCCGGCAGGCCGCGCCGCGGGCGGGTGCTGGACCCACCCTCATGGCACTCGCCGCCTGATCAATCGGCGCGGGCACCCAGCACGTTGTCGACCAGACCGTAGTCGACGGCCGCCTGTGCGGTGAAGACGCGGTCTCGGTCGGTGTCGTGACGCAGCCGCTCAGCTGGTTGCCCGGTGTGGCGCGACAGGATCGACTCGATTTCGGCGCGCATCCGCACCAGCTCGTCGGCCTGCAGGATCAGATCGGGAATCGCCCCCTGACCGCGGGCGGCGGGCTGATGCAGGACGACCCGGGCGTGCGGCAGCAAGGAGCGGCGACCGGGTTCGCCACCGGCCAGCAGTACCGCGCCGACCGCGATGGCCTGGCCGACGCAGGTGGTCGCCACCGGAGCCTTGATGAATTGCATGGTGTCGTACACCGCGAGCATCGCCGACAGATCGCCGCCCTCGCAGTTGATGTACAGATTGATCTCCTGCTCCGGACTCTCCGACTCCAGGTGCAACAGCTGGGCGATGAGCGCGTTGGCGACGCCCGAATCGATCGGGGTGCCGAGGTAGACGATCCGCTCGGCGAGCAGATGCGAGTAGATATCGGTGATCCGCTCACCGCCACGCGGATGCTGGGCGATCACATTGGGAATGGTGTAGGTCATGCCGAAATTCCGATCCGCTGGCGCTGGGGCACGATTTCCCCGAACGAGCCGACAATGTGGTCGATGAAGCCGTACTCCTTGGCCTGCGTCGCGCTGAACCAGCGGTCGTGCAGCGAATCCTCGTAGATGCGGTCGTACGGCTGGCCGGTATCCCCCGCGATAATGCCGAGCACCGTCTCCACGGTGTAGCGCAGGTCATCGGCCTGCACCTCGACGTCGACGGCACTGCCGCCGATTCCGGCCGAGCCCTGATGCATCAGCACCCTGGCGTGCGGCAGGGCGAACCGCCGACCCGGCGTACCAGCGGACAAAAGGAATTGTCCTGCGCTGCAAGCCAATCCGAGCGCCAGGGTGGAGACCTCGCAGGGCACCAGCCGCATCACATCGCGAATGGCGAGCATCGCCGGAACCGAACCACCCGGGGAATGGATCCACAATGAGATCCCCGCATCGGCGTCCTCGGCGGCCAAGGTGAGCAGCTGCGTCATCAGCAGCGTCCCGTTATCGTCGTCGAGCGGTCCGTCCAGCACCAGAATCCGCCTGCTGAGCAGCTGCTCCCTGGCGCGCCAACTGAACAACGGTGTCTTGTCATCGTGAGCCATGACTCCACCGTGCCGCGCGCCTACCGCAAAAATCTCGCCACGCTGCCCACAGCAGATCTGCTCAGAGCAGCGTCAATCGTGCGAATGCGCGTGGATGCGCGCCTGCACCTCGGGCCGCCGCAGCGGCGGCACGTTCTTGGGCGGAACCTTCCGCTCGGGCAATTGTTCGAGCAGCCGCATGGTCGCGGCCGCGATATCGGCGACGGCGGCGTCGACCGCAGGGCGCGTAGCCGCGGAAATGCTGGACAGCCCGCCGACCTTGCGGACGTACTGCAATGCCGCGGCATGCACTTCTTCCGGGGTGGCGGCGGGCTCCAGCCCACGCAGGGCAGTGATATTTCGGCACATGACTCGAGGCTAGCTCGGGTTGGCCTGGGTTTTAAGGGGCGCGGATTCCGCGCGCAGGTCGCTTCGATAGGCGAGGTTGATTCGAGCCGCACCCCAGGACAGCGACCAGATGAGAACCAGGGAGCAGATGAGTACCACCACCGACGCCGCATCGATCAGCCAGGAGGGTCGGTCGAATGAGCGTTCACGTTGGAGCACAGTGATTTCGGGGACGAAGGGGCGCGTGAACTGGTCCAGTGCCGGAACTTCGGCGGCGTCGATGCCGGGGTCACCAGGCATGTAGACGAGTAGCGCGGTGAGCATCCGGCCGTCATGCAGTCGCAGGATAGTCTTCCAATTGCCATATGCCGGAACAGGTTTCGTGCTCACATAGTGGCCCTCGCCGACCCGGCGCAGCTGATCGATCACCAGTCCGCGACCGGGGTTCGAGGAACCGGTGCCGCCTTGCCAGGCCAGGATCTGCACCCACTCGGGATCAGCGCCAACCAAATCCTTCGGTGCCAGTGTGATATCGGCGTCGACCATCCGGCCGCCGCCCACCGGTGCTACCGCATCACGCAACTGGACTGTCGCGGAGGCATTTTCGGGAACATCGACGCGTAAGCCATTCGCGGTGGCGGCGGCGGTGATCAGCACCGCCGCGATCACGATGCCGCGGCGTATCGCCACACGCGGGAGCTCTTCGCCCCGCAGTACCATGCCGAGCAGCACGCCGACCGCACCGCCCGCGACACCCACCGGCACCGCCATGACCAACAGCTCCACCCACATACCGGTCGGCCAGGAATCCACGAACATCCCTGCCACCCACAGTGATTCGAGCCAGAGCCCGAGAGTGGCCGCGACCAGTCCGGTCAGCGCACCCCACCATACGGGCCTGGACATGGGCAGCAGCGCCATCAGTTCCACGATCAGCGCGATACCGAGATACAGCGGAAATACATTGTGTGGCGCGGCGAGCAGCGGACCGACCAGGACCGCCAAGACGGTGCGCACGAAGATCGCGAACACTACCGCGGCCAACGCACCACCGCGGCCGAGCGTGTAGCGCGCCGAAATCAGCGCGATCGTACTCGCGGCCGCGATCAGCATCGGCTGGAAGACGAGGCGAAACTGTTCGACCCCGAAATCGAATTCGACCTGATACACCGACAGGCCGATCAGCAGACCACCGAAGGCGAAGGTGCGGACCAGCCACAGCAGCGGACCGTCGGTGCGATCCGGATCGGGGCGGTCCAGGCGGCCTTCGAATTCCAGCAGCAGCACCGCGACCAGCGAAAGACCGGCGCCGCCGATCAGCATCAGATGCGTCGGACCCCACAGGGTGACGTCCTGGCCGAACAGTCGGTGCCAGATGTCGTCGAGTGGGAAGCCGATAAGGGCGTACAGCCCGGCACCCGCCATCAGCACGCCCCCGACCGGGGCGTACCAGTCGCGCGTGATCCGAATCGCGGCCGGACCGGGTTTTTCGTCCAGCGGCAGGATGATGGCCAGCATTCCGGCCATGAACAGGAAGAACAGGCCGATCATGATGAAGTAGTGCGCCGGGTTCGCCAGCGGGCCCTCGTCGCGGCCCTTCCCGATATGCAGGCTCACATCCCAGATGAAGCCGAACAGCGCGGTGAGAATGGTGGCGATGAACAGGGCGAGCGGCAGCGCGACCCAGCCCGGCCGGTTGATCACCCCGCCGAGTCGATCGGCGGCGGTTCGCAGCCACGTGATGTGGCGGGCGCGGTGCAGATAACCGACCACGATCAGCACGGCCGCGATGGCGATCGCGGTGCCGGTCAGCACCGCGACCTGGTCGAGTGCCGCGCCGCCGCCCTCGGACCCACGCGCAAGCACCGCTGCTACCTGCATCACCTGACACTTTCCGGTGTTGGCGATCGTCGCGTGGCTGGCCGTGCTCGGTCCGCGCCATTGTGGGCCTCGTCCTCGTCGACGGTGCCGGGCAGTCCCGCATGTCGTTTGGACCTTCACTTTCGGAAGGTCGGCATGCATGTCGAATACCCGTTGGCGAGATAGCCAATCCGCTGCCGGTGAGCGCTGTGGCGGAAGGCCTGAAATCCCAGCCGACACCACTTTCGGTGCCCGTTTGCACCCGATGATGCCGGGTAGTTGCCGAGTATGGGTAGGCGTGATGGCTTGGCACCGTGGTGGATCGAGGCACCGACGGCGGCGATTACCGGGGTAGTGCGCACCGGGGTATCGACGGCCGTCGGTTTGGGCGTACAACTCGTCGAAGCGCCGTTTCAGGCGGCGCAAGCCGTGGCCGATGCCGCCGCTTCAGTAGTGGATACCGCCGCCGCCGGAGTCGACGAATTGGCTCCGACGCCGGAGAGCCCGCTGGGCGATGACCTGCTCGATCTGGTCGATCCGCATGAGCGGCGAGCCAACCGTCGGGTGGCCCTGCGCGAGGACAAGGCGACGATCGAGGTGCGCGGACTGAGCTCCGAGCGCGGCGCTGCCCTGGCGCGGACATTGGACGAGCGGCTCGGCAAGTTGCGTGGTGTGCGGTGGTCACATGTCAATGCGGTGACCGGTCGGGTGGTTGCCACGTTGCGCGAAGGCGCGACCGGATTGCCGGAACTGCTCGAGGTCATCGAGGGGATCGAGGCCGACAACAATGTCGCCGAAGTGGACTGGAGTCGCACCGTCGAATACCCGGAGGACCGGGAACCGTTGCTGGCGGCGGGAATTCAGGTGGCGAGCGAGGTATTCGCCATTGCGGTCTGCACGATCGGCGCGCGGCTACCGTTCGGTGGCCCGGCGCGCGCGGTGCGGGCGGCGGCCACTTTCTTCGACACCCAACCACGACTGCGCACAATGCTCGAATCCCGATTCGGGCGCTCCCGCACCGATATGGCCCTCACCGTCGTCACCGCGATCGGAACCGCATTCGGCGAGAACGCCGCCGACGGCATCACGAATCTGCTGGCCGATACGGCCCAGCGCACCTTCCTGCTCGGCGAAGCCGTCGCCCAGCGTCTGGAGTGGCGCAACTGGGAGTCCGACCTGGTGTGCCGCGAACACCCCGACGTAACCGAACCCCTACCGCCCTACACGCGCCCCACCGACCTGCCACCCGGCCCGATCGAGCGCGTCGGCGACGAAACAGCAGCCGGATCGCTGATCGGCACCGCCGCATTCGTCGGCCTCGGCCGCATAGGCGACGCCGCCGACGCCCTCGGCCTCGGCGCACCGAAAGCCGCCCGGGCCTCCCGCGAGGCCTACGCCGCGAGCGTCAACATGGTCCTCGCGCGGGCGGGTGTACTGACATTGCACCGCGGCGCGTGGCGACGCTTGGACCGTCTGACCACGCTGGTGATCGACGGCGAAGCACTGCTCACCGCGCGACGGCTGGTGCTCGACGTCGAGTCGGCCGATGACGAATGGTCGACGGGGAAGATCTGGAGCGCAGCCCAGCGATTGCTGTGGTCATCGGAGGGTGACAGGGAGACCGCGACCCGTAACGGGGAGGTCGCGACAGTCGGTGACAGGAAGACTGTCACCGGCAGCAACGGCGCGACAGTAACCGAAGGCGACAAGCAAGCCGTCACCAACGGCACCGGCCCGGCCGCGACCGACGGCCACAAGAAGGCTGCCACCTACGGCGCACAGACGGCCGCGACCAAGGCCGACCAGGAGGCCGCGACGAAGGGCGACAAGCAGGCCACCACCACGGACGACAAGCACACCGCGGCCGAGGACAACGAGCAGACCGCCACGGAGAGCAAGAAACAAGCCACCACCGAGGCTGACGGGGAGGCCGCGACGAAGGATGACAAGAAGGCCGCGCCGCAGGGTGGCAAGCCAGCCGCCACCGAGGACAACGAGGCGGCCGTACCCGACGGGGATGAAGAGATCACATCGGATTACGAGTCACTGCAACTGGTGCATCCGAACTCTGGAGCTCGGGACCGGGGTGCCACTATCCGGCCGGTCTGGCGCGAACTGCGCGATGGGGACCGCACCATCGGGCGGGTGTTGCTCGGGCGGGAGCTCGATTCGAGTGCGCACGATGTATTGACTGCGGCGCGGCGGGCTGGGTTGCGGGTGGTGCTTGCGGCGCATGAGGATGCGCACGAATTGCGTTCGCTTGCTGATGAATTCGTCTCGGCGACGTCATCGATGAGCAAGCTGGTCGAGCGACTGCAGCAGGACGGGCGGGTTGTCGCGGTGCTGAGCCCGCGCGCCCACAAGGCGTTGGCCCGAGCCGATGTGGCGCTCGGGTTGTTCACTGCCGAGCACTGCGAACCGCCGTGGTCCGCGGATGCCATCTGCCGGGATCTAGGGCAGGTGCAGCGCGTGCTCGCGACGGTCGCGCCCGCGCGGGAGGTCAGCGATCGTGGCCGCACCCTGGCCTTGTCGGCGTGCGCGCTCGGTGGGTTGCTGCTCGCTGTCACCCCGACCAGGAACGCCCGGACGACACCGATGGTCGCCGCACAGCTGACCGCCCTTATGACCGGGGCGCGCAAGGGCATTCGAGCGGCTGCGTCCGCACCGCCCACCACGGTCGCACCGCTATTGCCCTGGCACGCACTCGAATCCAACGAAGTACTCGCACGCCTACCACAACCCCCCGCGCTCGACGAGCGCGCGATTCCGGCTCGAGCCGAACGGAGCTTGCTCACAAGAACTTTCGCACCGATGACGACCTACGCGCGCCATCTGCGCCACGAACTGGATGATCCGCTGACACCGATCCTCAGCGTCGGTGCCGTCGCCACCGCCATACTCGGCGAGCCGTCCGATGCCATACTTCTCGCCTCCGTGCTGACCGTGAACGCGGTGATATCGGCCGGTCAGCGCCAGCGCGCCGAGAGCGAATTACAAGACCTGCTCGAAGGCGAGCAACTCACCGGTCGCCTGATCGATCGCGACGCGATCGACGAGTCCGACCCGACCGAAGAATCCGTGCCCGCGGACGCTCTCGCCATCGGCGACATACTGGTCGTCCGCGCGGGCGATGTGGTGCCCGCCGATGCCCGATTACTGCGCGTGGACGAACTCGAAATGGATGAGTCCGGACTGACCGGCGAATCGGTTACGGTCGAAAAGAATCTCGCCGCAACACCTGGTGTGGCACTTGGCGAACGCACCTGCATGATCTTCGCGGGCAGCACCGTCGTGAACGGAACGGGGCTGGCCGTCGTGGTCGCAGTAGGCCCCGACACCCAGGCCGGTCGCGCGGCCGCGGGCGCGGTGCCGCCGGACAAGGGCGGCGTGCAAGCCCAACTGCGGCAGCTCACCAATCACGCCCTGCCGCTCACCCTTTCGGGCGGGGCCCTGGTCACCGCGCTGGGCGGCCTGCGCGGCCGGATGCTGCGCGATGCGATCTCCGACGGCGTCGCCGTCGCGGTGGCGGCGGTGCCGGAGGGATTGCCCCTGGTCGCCACCGTGGCACAGCTGGCGGCCGCGCGTCGACTGTCGCGCTACGGCGTGCTGGTACGCGCCAGCCGCACCGTCGAGGCACTCGGCCGCGTCGACACCCTCTGCTTCGACAAGACCGGCACCCTCACCGAAGGACGACTGCGGCTCACCATGCTGGCCGACCTGGACAACCAGTGGTCACCAGACGACGACTCCGACGATGCGCGGCGACTGCTGCGCGCCGCCGCCCGCGCCTGCCCGGATCCGGACGACGGACCGGTGCTGCACGCCACCGACCGCGCCGTCCTGGATGCCGCCGAAAGCCTCGGCGACGATGCGCACCAGTGGGATCAGATCGAGGAGATCCCATTCGAATCCAATCGCGGCTACGCCGCGGTGCTCGGCCAAACGACGCGCAAGCTGCGCCTGATCGTGAAGGGCGCGCCCGAAGTCGTACTCCCGCGCTGTACGAAAGCACTTACCGCAGAGGAAGACGTGCACAAGCGTGCGCACGCGGTCATCGACGATCTAGCCGAACAAGGCCTGCGCGTACTCGTGGTCGCCCGCCGCGACCTCTCCGACGAGCCCGATGACGTCGAACGCGCCGTGGACAAACTCACGCTGCTCGGCTTCATCGGCATCGCCGACACCCCGCGCCCACAGACGCTACCGCTGGTAACGGCCTTGCAGGACAACGATATCGGCGTGCGCATGATCACCGGCGATCATCCGGTCACGGCGGCGGCGGTGGCCCGCCAACTCGGCATCACCGTGGACACCGTCACCACCGGTGCCGATCTGGATCGGCTCGACGATACCGAGCAGGCCGAGCTCATCGAACGCAGCACCGTCTTCGCCAGGGTCGATCCGGAGCAGAAGGTACGCATCGTGACCGCCCTGCGTCGCAATGGACATGTGGTCGGCATGACCGGCGACGGCAGCAATGACGCCGCCGCCATCCGCAGCGCGGACATCGGAATCGGTTTGGCCGCAAGGGGATCCGCGGCCGCCCGCAATGCGGCCGATCTGGTGCTCACCGATCCGGATCCGCTCGCCCTGCTGCACGCGCTGGTGGAGGGACGCGGCATGTGGCAGCGCATTACCGACGCGGTGGGCGTGCTGGTCGGCGGCAATGCCGGGGAGATCGCATTCACCATCTACGGCACCATGATCGGCGGACAGGCGCCTCTGGGCACCAGGCAATTCCTGCTGGTGAACATGCTCACCGATATGTTCCCCGCACTGGCCCTGGCCCTTTCACCGGATCGCGACAGCCCGGACCCGCGCGATGCGGAGCACGGTGCCCAGCAGCGCGCACGGCAATTGGCGGAAATTCCGCCCGCCCATCTGGGTCCCGACCTCACCCGCACGATCGCGGTACGCGGCATAGCCACGGCGGCGGGCGCCTGCACGGCGTGGACGCTCGGCCGCTACACCGGAACCCGACGCCGCGCGGCCACCATCGGACTGGTCGCGCTCATCGGCACCCAACTGGGGCAGACACTCGTCTCCGGCCACCGCAGCCCCTTGGTCTGGGTAACCACCGCGGCCAGCGGCGTGGTCCTCGGCGCGGTCGTCATGGTCCCGGGGCTGTCCGCTTATTTCGGTTGCACGCCACTGGGTCCCGTCGGCTGGACCATCGCCACAACCTCCGCCGCCGCGGCCACCGCAGGCTCGACCGTACTCCCACGCATACTGCCCGGCGCTCACGAAGACCGACCTCGCCGGTACGACCCAGCCTGAGGCTGGATAGCGCGGTCCTCGATCGGGCTCGACCGTACTCCCGCGCCTACTGCCCAACACCGGCGAAACGCTGACCGCGCCGATGCCACCTCGCCTGAGGTTCCCGCTTCGTGCCGAGCCGGGCTACCGCGCCCACTACAACCACCCACTGGCAACCAGTCCGGCAACGGCTGCCGTGCCGAAGACCAGCCAAGCGGCGTAATCGCCCACGTGCCCACTGTGCAGTCGGTGTAAAGCGGTCACCGCCAACTCGATCGGACGTATCGGCGGCTTTCCCCGTGCGCGCAACGTGCCGTAATACAGCGCGCCGAGGGCCGTAATCACGGCCAGAACGGTCGACAGCAGACCGAGCACCAGCCCTGCGCCCGTCCACCCGATATGCGGGGCCGTACCTGAGTGCCCGGTTGTATTGCCGATCAGCGCCGCCGCCCGGTAAGCCTCGGAATCGACGAATGTCGCGGCAGCGGGACCGATGGCGCTGGTGAATCCGGTTGGCAGACCGAGCAATAGCGCAACGAGCAATAGCGCCAGCACCGCCCCGATCATGGTGATCGGTGTCCGGTTGCGCGGCGCGGCGACGTCGGGCACCTCGTATTCCCCGGTGGTCTCCTCGGGATCGAGCTTGTGCTCGGGCACCGCGCCCACACCGAAACACACCCGCAGACCCGCACGCAACGCCGCACCGCCGGTCAACGCCGACACGACGATCACCAGCGCCACCAGGAAAATCGACGCGTCGGATTCCTCGAGCAATGCCTTGCCGAGACCCGCACCGAATGGCGGCAACCCGGCCAATACCAACGCCGAAAGCACAAACAGCACACCAATGGTCCGCTGACCACGCGCGCGCCCATGCAAGCTGAACTCGTCCACACTGCGATACCGCGACAACAGCACACCGGTCAGCAAAAACAGCGCACCTTTCACCGCAGCATGACCACCGAGATACACCGCCGAGGCGGCCACGCCGAGCGGTGACAGCGCGGCGATTCCGAGAATGAACAGCCCGATATGCGCGATCGTCGAATACGCGAGCAGCCGTTTGATATGCCGTTGCAGCACACACATCACCGCACCGAGCACAGCGGTGAAGATGCCCGATACCAGCAGCATTCGACGCACCCCTGGAGCCGGAAGCACGCCATCGAACACCGTCCAATACACCCGTGCCAGCCCGTAGACGCCCAACGGTGCCATCACACCCGAGAACAGCACACAGACCGGCGACGGTGCGACGGCATGCGCATCGGCCAGCCAGAAATGAAACGGCACTGCCGCCGCCTTGACCAGCCACCCGGTAGCGATCAGCACGAATGCGGCAAGCACAAGGGCGTCACCCGCCCGGTGCTCGACCGCAATTCCCAACTGCGCCAGCCCGAGTTGTCCGGTTCGCGCGTACAGCAGTCCGATTCCGAACAGGCAGAGATATGCGCCGAGCGAGTTGATCACCCCGAAATTCAGTCCGGCCTGCACGGATTCGGGTTCCTCTATTTTCAGTCCGGTCAGCGCATAAGCCGCCACGCCCATCAGCTCGAAGAAGACGAACATGTCGAAAAGGTCACCGGTCAGTGCGAATCCGGTCATACCGGTGGCGAAGAGTAGAACCAGCGCCGGATAGTGCGCGTGCAGATTGTCGAAGTAGCGCCAGCCGAACAGAAGAGCGGTCGTGGTGAGCAGCACGATCAGCAAAGCCATTGCCGCACCGATCCGATCGGCGACCAGGACGATCCCCACGGTCAGGCCCGGTCGCGGCGCCCAACCACCGGACCAGGACACCACTGTGCCCGCGCCGGTCTCATGCAGTAGCCATCCGGCCAGGACCGTCTCGGCAAGCGCGGTTCCGGTGCCGATCACATCGATCAGCAACCTGGGCAATATGCGCCCGAAGGCGAGCAGCACGCAGGAACCGGCGACCGGCAACGCGATCAGGAGTGCCGGGAGTGCCTGATCGAAGGGGACCATCAGCCACGCAGCGCGTGTAGTTCGTCGGGTTCGACCGTGCCGTGCCGCTTGGCGATCTGCACGACCAGCGCCAGCAGCAAGGCGGTCACCGTCGCCGAGACGACGACGTCGGTCAGTGCCATGGCCTGCACCACCGGATCGACCACGGGCGAGCCGGGCGGGTTCGCGGATCCGAAAATCGGTGCGGACGCACCTTTTTGGTAGCCGACGGCCAATAGCAGGACATAGGTTCCCGATTGTCCGATGGATACGCACACCACGGTGTGCACCAGATGCGTACTGCGTACCACGCCGTAAATGCCGATCAGCATGAGCCAACCGGCGATCACATAGGGAAATACGGTCATCCCGACGCCCGCCTCTCCGTAGTCAGATACTCGTCGAGGAACTGCGCGAGCAGTACGACGACACCACTGCCGACCGCGAGACCGACCGCCACGCTGAACAGCGGCAGCGTACCGGCCGACAGCAGGCGGCCGAATTGTCCGAGCGGCAGGATATTCGCCAGATATCCTGCGCCACTGAAGATTCCGGCCAGACCGAGCACCACCACCGTGCCCATGCCCATGGCCTCGCCGAACTCGTACCAGGCCAGCGGCCGCACCCGCCGCAGCGCGCGATAATTGCCCGCCACGTACAGCAGATGCAGGCCGGTGGCCAGCACCACACCACCCTGGAAGCCGCCGCCGGGCGTGAGATGTCCGTGCACGACCACATCCGCGCCGATCATCAGGGTCACCGGTAACAGGGCATAGCCCAGAAATCGGGTCGCCTGCACGATGCGGCCGACATCCTCCGACTGCCGTCGCGGCCGATGCCCTTCCGGACGCAATAGCGTCGCAGCACCGAGCACCGCGGCCACCAGAATGGCCTCCTCACCGAACGTATCGAGCCCACGCTGATCGAAATTGACCGAGGAAACGGCATTCGGGCTGTGCTGCTCCAGCGACGCTCGGACGGCCGCGTCCCGATACGGATGGTCGGTACCGCCGAACCCGGGCATCCGCAACAGCGCGAGTCCGAGCAATACGACAAGTCCGACCCCGCCGACGAGGAAGATCACCAGTCGAGCACTGTGCTTCACGACTTTCGCCTCCGCTCCACGGCGCGCACAGCGAGCAACACCATCAGCGGCACCACCGCGGTACCCACCGCGACCTGTGACAGCGCCACATCCGGTGCCCCGAGCACCAGGAATGCGGGTGCCAGCAGCGCACCGAATACCGCGAGGGATACCGCCTGCCGCTGCGGCTGAGTGGTGAATACGACGACAGTGCCCGACACCGCGACAAATCCGAGGGTGATCACGATCAGGGCGCTCATCGCCGAGCCTCGATCCTGCCGTCGGTGCGGGCATTGAGCCTGCCGATGGCGGCACTCAGTACCGGGGCGGTGAGCGCCAGCAGTAAGAGGGTCACCGCGACGATGGCCGTGGTCAGTCCAGGTCCCTCCGCGATAAGCACCGCGAGCACGATGAAGGGTCCGGCGACCGAGCTGACAATCGACGAATAGTGCAGTCGGGCATAGACCGAACGCGGCCGCAGCGCCGCCACTGAGGCGGCCACCGCAACCAGGGTGCCGATCGCGAGCAGTGTGTCGACGAAGAAGCTAGTCATCGCGCACCCCCAGCAGGCGCGTGAAAACCAGCGTGCCCGCGAAGGACAGCAGGACGAGCACCAGCGGCACTATCAAATAGTCCGGCCTGCCGAGTCCCAGACTCAGCAATATCAAGACGACGATCAACAGCGAACTGACCAGTTGCAGCCCGACGAGCCGATGCGCCGCGGTGCCGCGAGCGGACAGCAGCAACGCCGGTCCGATCCCACCGACCAGCAGCACACCCGATGCGAGCAGCCAAGGCGCGGTGGACATGTCGATCAGCCCCCGAACATCCGTCGCAGCCGGGTCCCGGGCATCGCCAGTACATGCAGTAGCAGGTCGTCGTCATCGGCATCGATGACCAGCGAACCGGGCGTCGCCGAGAGCACGCCGGTGATCAATGCCGCCCGCCCCGCGCGCCGCTGCGCATCGGCCTCCGCGTCGAGTTCGTCCTCCTCGAACCGCCCGACCGGTCTCCCGCGCGCGGCGATGGACAGGGCGGCCCAGCTGTCGCGCGCGATCGCGCCGGGCAAAGCAGCGAACAACTGCGGAACCCCGTCCGGCAGTCGCCAATTGCCCTGCACCGCAATACGTCCCACCCGACCAGCCCATGCGGCGGGCAATGCGAGCACGGCTGCCGCGACCAACTCCTGGAGACTGAACGTCGTCAGTGTCGCCAGCCACAGCAACACCAGCACCACCCACCAGCCGAGGACTTCCGCCGCCGCGCCGATTCGCCCGCTCATCCGTCGTCTTCTCGACGCCAGTCCCGCACCGCGTCACGCGCCCGGTCGAATACCGCCAGCGGCGGACCGGCCAGCAGATTCGCCAGCGCGGATTCCCCGGTTCTCGGATGCGGCCGGGTCGGCGCGACCGCCTCGGCGGCGCGCACCGAACCCGCCATCCGCTCCAACTGATGCACCGAAAACTGCTGGCGCAAAAGGGCGAATTCCTCGTTCTCCTCGCGGCTGGCATGGTCGATCACCGCATCGGCGAATTCGGCCAGCTTGCCATCGAAGTCCGGGTGGTCGACACCGAGGTCGTAGAGGTCGGCGAGCGCACGCTTGGCGTGGTTCTCCTCGTCCCTGCGGTCTCCGACCATCTTGTCCGCCCCGAAACGGGCACGGGCGGCGACGGGATGCACGGCCTCCTCTTCGGCGCTCTCGTGCACCGCGAGCAACCGGACCAGTTCCTTGAACAGCTCCGACTTATTGCCCTGCCCGGATTTCAGTTGGGCGAAAAGCTCTTTGATCTGCTTGTGCTGTGCCGTCAGCAGATCGACGACGTCCTCGGTCGATGGCAAGGTCATGACGAACTCCGATGCGGTACGAATTCCTGCGCCTTGGTCTTGACGCCCTGCCACATCAGATGCCAGCCATCCGGATCGCCGCGCATAACCGCCTCCGCCGTGTCTTTCATCTGCTCATAGGTCGCATGCGGCGGAATCGGCGGTACTTCGGGATCGCAGCGCACATCGATCAGCACCGGACGATCCGCGCTCAGCGCCAGGCTCCATGCGTCGGCGAGCTGGTCCGGATCGTCGATCGCGACCGAAGGCAGACCCATACAGCGCGCGAGATCGGCGTAGGAGGTCTCCGGAAGTATCTGCGACTCTTCGAATTTCGGTGCGCCGCCCATGGAACGCAGCTCCCAGGTGACCTGGTTCAGATCATTATTGTGAAAGACGCACACGATCAGCCGGGGATCACTCCACTGCCGGTAATAGCGTGCGATGGTGAGCAGTTCGGCCATTCCGTTCATCTGCATCGCACCGTCACCGACCAATGCGATCGCCGGTCGTTCCGGATGCGCGAACTTGGCGCCGATGGCATAGGGCACGCCGGGTCCCATGGTCGCCAGGGTGCCCGAGAGCGAGCCGCGCGTACCGATGCGGAATCGCAGGCAGCGGGCATACCAGTTGGTGGACGAGCCGGAGTCCGCCGTGACGATCGCATTATCGGGAAGCTGTTTCGACAGCTCCCAAACCACGCGCATCGGGTTGACCGGCTTGGCCTGCAACATCGCCTGCCGCTCGACCGTCTCCCACCAGCGGACCACATTCTGCTCGATCTTCTCCCGCCAGGATCGATCCTCCTTGCGGCGCAATAGCGGAATAAGTTCGGCTAGTGTGGCTTTCGCGTCACCGACGAGATTCACCTCGGTCGGATAGCGCATGCCGATCATGGTGCCGTCGATATCGATCTGCACGGCACGCGCCTGACCGAACTCCGGCATGAACTGGGTATAAGGGAAATTCGACCCGATGATGACCAAAGTGTCGCAGTCGCGCATCATTTCATAACTCGGCCTGCTGCCGAGCAACCCGATCGGCCCGGTGACGAACGGCAGATCATCCGGCAGCACATCCTTGCCGAGCAGCGCCTTCGCCACACCCGCACCGGTGAGTTCGGCGAGTTCGACCACCTCGCGGGCGGCCGAGCGTGCGCCCTGACCGACGAGCACCGCGACCTTGGATCCGGCATCGATGATCTCGGCGGCTTGTTCGATCTCCGTGTACGGCGCGATCACCGTCGCGGTCACCGCATGCGGTGGGCTGGACGGCACCTGCTTGAACTCGTGTTCGGGTGGCTCGTAGGGCTCTTCCTGCAAATCGGCGGGAATGATCACCGCGGTGGGCGCATGCCGGGTCATCGCCGTTCGGAACGCCCGGTCCAGCGCGTTGGGCAATTGGCTCGAGACATTGACCTCGACCAGATAATCGCTGGCAACATCCTTGAACAGACTCTGCAGGTCGACTTCCTGCTGATAGCTGCCGCCCATGGCGCTGCGCGCGGTCTGACCGACGATCGCCACGACCGGGACATGGTCGAGTTTGGCGTCGTAGAGGCCGTTCAGCAGATGGATCGCACCCGGTCCCGAGGTGGCCGTGCAGACGCCGACCTTCCCACTGAACTTGGCGAATCCGGTGGCTTGGAAGGCCGCCATTTCCTCGTGCCTGGCCTGCACGAACTGTGGTTTGTTATTCGCGCGACCGAAAGCGGCGACCAGACCGTTGATGCCGTCGCCGGGGTATCCGAAGACTTGGTCCACGCCCCACTCCCGTAGTCGTTGCAGGACGTAGTCACCAACCTGTTGCTTCATGAGGATCTCCTGTTGGTATCCGGGTTGGTCAGACCGGTCATACCCAGCGAATGGGCAGGCAATCAACGGGTGTGCCGCGCACCGGAGTGGGTAGCCGCACTGTGCCGAGACAGGAGGGGTTGGACGAATGATTGATCTCCCGCTGGCGCGACTCGCGGCCGAACTCACCGGAAAGGTGGCCGGTGAGGTGCGTTTCGATCCCGGATCCCGGGCCACATACTCCACCGATGCCTCGAACTACCGGGCGGTGCCGCTGGGCGTGGTACTGCCGCGCACACCCGAGGACGCGGTCGCCGCCATCGCGGTGTGTCGTGAGCACGATATGCCGGTGCTCTCGCGCGGCGGCGGCACCAGTCTGGCCGGTCAATGCTGCAATGCGGCCGTGGTGCTGGATTGGAGCAAGTACTGCGATCGGTTGATCTCGGTCGATACGGCGGCCCGCACCGCGATCGTGGAACCGGGCATCGCGCTGGACCCGCTGAATGCGCAGTTGGCGCGGTACGACCTGATGGTCGGCCCGAAACCCGCGACACATGTCAGCTGCACCATCGGCGGGATGATCGGTAACAACTCCTGCGGTTCCACCGCACAGGCGTACGGGAAGATGGTCGATTCGGTGCGGCGGCTGGAAATCCTGACCTACGACGGGTTGCGGGGTTGGGTCGGCGCGGATTCCCAGGATGGTTTCGCGGAATTGCGGGACGGCCTGCGGCAGATCCGCGATGAGTACGCGACGGACATCCGTCAGCACTATCCCGATATTCCGCGCCGGGTGTCGGGCTACAACCTCGATTCCCTGCTGCCCGAGCACGGCTTCGATCTCGCGAAACTGCTCGTCGGCAGCGAGTCCACGCTGGTGACGGTGTTGCGTGCCGAAATCGAACTCGTGCGACGCCCGAAAGCGGTGGCGCTGACTGTACTCGGCTATCCCGATATCTACGACGCCGCCGATGCGGTGCCGATCGTGTTGCGGCACAACCCGATAGCGCTGGAAGGCGTGGACCATCGGCTGGTCGACCTGGAGCATCTCGAACATCTGGCCGGGGGCGCCATCGCGCAGCTGCCGGACGGAAACGGTTGGCTGATGGCGCAATTCGAGGGTGCCGACCAGGACGAAGCCGACCGCAGGGCGCAGACGATGGTCGAGGAACTGACCATGAAAACCGGCGCCACCTCGACCACGATCGACGACCCCGCGCGCGAGGCGGAGATCTGGATGGCCAGGGAAGCGGGCCTCGGTGCCACCGCCTATCCACCGGACAGTCCGGAAACCCATGAGGGTTGGGAGGATGCCGCGGTGCCGCCCGACCGGCTCGGTGACTATCTTCGCGACTTCGAAAGTCTGCTGGACGATTTCGATTACCAGTCGTCCTCGCTGTACGGCCACTTCGGCCACGGCTGCGTCCACACCCGCATTCCGTTCGACCTGCGTAGCGCGGAAGGCATTTCGAAGTACCGCGGCTTCGCCGAGCAGTGCGCACAGTTGGTTACCCGGTACGGCGGATCGCTGTCCGGTGAACACGGCGACGGTCAGTCGCGCGGCGAACTGCTGCCGATCATGTTCGGCGAGCGGATCGTCGAGGCATTCGGCGCGGTCAAACATCTCTTCGATCCGCGCGATCGGATGAATCCCGGCAAGGTCGTGCACCCGCGACCGCTGGATCAGGACCTGCGCCAAGGTGCGAACTATCGACCGTGGGAGCCGTCGACCCACTTCGCCTTCCCGGAGGACGACCATCGGTTCAGCCGCGCCGCCGCACGCTGTGTCGGCGTCGGCAAGTGCCGCGGCCACGAGGGCGGTGTGATGTGCCCGAGCTACCGGGCGACCAGGGAGGAGGAACACTCCACCCGTGGCCGCGCCCGACTTCTGTTCGAAATGCTCCAGGGCGAGGTGATCACCGACGGCTGGCGCTCCACCGAGGTGCGCGATGCCCTCGATCTGTGCCTGGCCTGCAAAGGCTGCCGCAGCGACTGCCCGGTCGATGTCGATATGGCCACTTACAAGGCCGAATTCCTCTCCCATCACTACGAACACCGCGTCCGGCCGATGGCGCACTATTCGATGGGCTGGATCCCGCTGTGGGCCCGCCTCGCCACCGCCGTATCCGCACCGGCCAATGCACTCGCACAGAGCCGGGGCACGGGTGGGCTGCTCAAACGGCTCGGCGGTGTGGACCCGCGCCGCGAACTACCGCGCTTCGCCCGCGAGCGCTTCACCGAGAAGTTCGCCCGCCGCACAGCCGACGAGCGTGGTCACCGCGGCCGAGTGCTGCTGTGGCCCGACACCTTCAGCAATAACTTCGCCCCCGAAATAGCCGAAGCCGCGGTGACCGTACTGGAGGCCGTCGGATTCGAGATCGAAATACCAAGGCGCACAGTCTGTTGCGGATTGACTTGGATTTCCACCGGCCAACTCCCCACCGCGAAACGAGTATTGCGCCGCACTTTGCGTCAGCTCGAACCCCAATTGCGCTCGAGCACTCCGATCGTCGTGCTCGAACCGAGCTGCGCCGCCGTCTTCCGCTCCGATCTCACCGAACTGCTCCCCGGCGACGAAGACGCCCACCGCCTGGCGAATCAGGTCCGCACTCTCGGCGAAATCCTCACCGAACAGGCCGACGACTGGGAACCCCCGCGCATCGACGCGCACGCCATGGTCCAACCACACTGCCATCAGCACGCGGTCCTGCACTACGAGGCCGACCAAAGACTCTTGACCGCAACCGGACTCGACGTCGAAGTGCTGGATACCGGATGCTGCGGCCTGGCAGGCAACTTCGGCTTCGAACGCGGCCACTACGACGTCTCGATCGCCTGCGCCGAAGACAAACTCATGCCGACCATCCGCAAGCGCGAGCCCGGAACCCTGGTCCTGGCAGACGGTTTCAGCTGCCGAACCCAAATCGAGCACCTGGATCCGCAAGCCCGGCCTCGGCACGCGGCGCAAATCCTCGCCGAGGCGATCCGCGACAACTGAATCAGTCGGTGTCGAACAGCCGATCGGCGGGCGCGAGTTGACCGATGGTGTTCGAGATCTGGGCTACCAGTGCCCAGGGGCGCTGGGTGTCGGTGGTGGCCTTGCCGCTGGTGAGGATCGCGCCGGAGAGTCCGCGGGTGGGATCGGCCCAGCCGTATTGGGTCGTCAGGCCGCTGCGGCCGAAGTGCGACTGGGTGTTGTGCCCGAACTTCGAGCGACGAGCGCCGAGCTCGAAGCCCGCGCTGCTGACTCGTCCGGCTAGGCCGGGCATGCGCCGCGCAGGGCGGATCGCTTCGCGGAGCGTGCCGGGCTCGATGATCCGGACGCCATCGAGTTCACCACCGCGAGTGAGGATTTCGTAGAAACGGGACAGCTCGTAGGCCGTGGTGACGATATTGCCCGACGGCAGTTCGGCGGTCAGGAAATCCCGATTCGCGGATCTGGCGGTCGCACCGTCCATCCGGCCGCCGAGGGCCTTGCGCGCCAGCAGCATCGACATGCGTGACGGTGGCGGGCCGGTCTTCACACTGGGCACGACCTTGTCGACATCCTCGGGGCGGACCCCGAAGTTGTTCCAGCGGAAGCCCAACGGTTCGAGCACCTGTTCGGCGAGATGTTCGCGCATCCCCTTCCCGGTGGCCCGCTGCACCAGCAGCCGTTGGATCAAACCGCTGGTCAGTGCGTGATAGACCCGGAACCGACCCCGCGGCCAACTCGGCACCAGATCGGCCAAACCCTGTACGGCCAACTCCTCGTCGAGTACCAGCTCGACGCCCTTGTACGGCGGCGTAATGAACGGCACTCCGGCCGAATGCGACAGCACATCGCCGATGGTGATCGCATCCTTGCCGTGCGCCGCGAACTCCGGAATGTATTTGCACACCGGATCATTCAGCGCGAACGCACCCTGTTCGATCAGCATGAACATCAGCGTCGCGGCCACACCCTTGGCCGTGGAGAACCCGCAGAACAGCGTCTCCGGCGTCGCGAGCACCCGCTCCGCATCCGGACCGTCTTTCGGCGCATTACCCCAGCCGTGCCCGATCGCCCGGTTCAGCACGATTTTCCCGTTGCGCCGCAGACAGGTCTGAATCGCGGGCGTCGTCCCCATCCGGTACCACGCCTGCACCGACGCCCACAACGCCGCGACGTCGTCGTTCGTCAACCCGGCATCGGCCGGATCGTCCTCGTGCCCGACCGTCGTCACCGCGTCCAGATCATCGGCGACGGTCACCAACGTGCCAGGAACCACCTTCACCTGGCCAGCATATCGACGCTGATCTTTCCCCGATCGAGCCCACGCCCTGGTTTCACGAAACGAGCCGGGGTACTCGGCGGACAGGAGGTGTGACATGCCAAAGGAATGGAGCAATAAACAGGAACGGCAGTACGAGCACATCAGGGACTCGGCAGAAGACCGGGGCGCGAGCCAGAAGCGGGCGAAGGAAATCGCCGCGCGGACGGTCAATAAGAATCGCGCCCAAGCCGGGCAGTCGAAGACCGCGAGCCGCTCCTCGATAAAGGACAAGTCGCCGCAGCAGCGCGGTGGGCAGCGCTCGGGCCGTAGTGGTCCGAAGGGCCCGACCCGCGACCAGCTGTACAACGAGGCCCGGCAACGCAATATCAAGGGCCGCTCGAAGATGAACAAGCGCCAACTCGCGCGGGCGCTCGGCAAGGACTGAGCCGGATATGGCCGTGCCGGGCGCCGCGGAGTTCGTGCCGCCGCACGCGAGCCTCGCCGAGTTGCGGCGGGCCTCGTGCGGCTGTCACGGATGCGATCTCTACCGGCACGCCACCCAGACGGTTTTCGGCGAGGGCCCGGAAAACGCGGACGTCGTAATGATCGGTGAGCAGCCCGGCGACCAGGAGGACGTGCGGGGACACCCGTTCGTCGGCCCCGCCGGGCGGCTGCTCGACCGTGCCATCGCCGAGGTCGGGATCGACCGCGACCGGATCTATGTGACCAATGCGGTGAAGCACTTCAAATTCGAGGAGCGCGGAAAGCGCCGCATCCACAAACAACCCGGCCGCACCGAAATCGTCGCCTGTTCGGCCTGGCTCGACGCCGAGTTACGGGTCATCGAGCCACAACTGGTGGTCTGTCTCGGCGCGATCGCGGCAAAGGCCGTCCTCGGTCCCGCGTTCAAGGTCTCCGAACGGCGCGGCGAACTCGTGACGATGCCGGATTACGCGGTGATCGCGACCGTGCACCCGTCGTCGGTGCTGCGCGCGCCCGATCGCGACGCGGCCTACGCCGGATTCGTCGCAGACTTGAAACGGTTGCGAACGGTGTGCGGTGGTATACGACCGATGTGACGGCCGAAAATGTCATCCGGCCCCATGTACTGCGCGAATACGCATTCCTCGCGGACGGCGAGCGCGGTGTGCTGGTCGGCCCACGCGGTGACTTCGCCTGGATGTGCGCACCACGCTGGCACAGCGACGCGGTTTTCGCGGGCCTGGTCGGCGGGGACGGCGCGTATTCGGTGACGCCGTCCGGGCGCTACGTGTGGGGCGGTTACTACCAGACGGGCACGTTGATCTGGAATTCGCACTGGCTGGTCGGCTCGTCGGTGGTCGAATGCCGGGAGGCGCTGGCCTTTCCCGGTGATCCGCATCGGGTTGTGGTGCTGCGCCGTATCGTCGCGGTGCACGGTGATGCCGAGGTCGATGTGGTGCTGCGTCCTGCCGGGCAGTTCGGCAAGGCGAAGACACGCGACCTGCACCGCACCGACGACGGGTTGTGGCTCGCGCGAGTCGGGGACCTCGCACTGCGTTGGACGGGCGGCGCGGCCGCGTCGGTCCGCGATGGTCGCGGCTGGACCGATCGGATAACGCTGCGGCAGGGCCGGACTCATGATCTCGTCCTCGAATTGTCCGATATCGCACTGCCCGACGAACCAGCCGATCCGCACACCGCATGGGCGCAGACCGAATCCGCTTGGCAGCGTGGGGTTCCGGAGCTGGGTCCGTGCGCCGCATCCCGCGATACCGCGCAGGCCTACGCGGTCATGCGCGGTATGACCAGTTCTACCAACGGTATGGTCGCCGCGGCCACCACGGGCCTGCCCGAACGCGCGGACCGCGCCGAGAACTACGACTACCGCTACGTGTGGCTCCGCGACCAATGCTTCGCCGGTCAAGCTGTGGCAGCAGACGGTCCACACCCGTTGCTGGACAATGCGTTGCGTTTCGTGGCCGAGCGGCTGCTCGCCGAGGGACCCGACGTATTGCCTGCGTGTACGATCACCGGCCAACCCATCCCGGAGCCCAGCAATCTGGACCTACCCGACTATCCGGGCGGTCGTACGGTGGTCGGCAACAGGGTGCGCGACCAGTCCCAGCTCGACGTATTCGGCGAGACACTGCTGTTGTTCGCCGCGGGTGCGCGGCACGACCGGCTCACCGAGGACAGCCGCAAGGCGGTTTCGGTGGCGGTCGGGGCGATCGCCGAACGCTGGCGTCGACCGGATGCGGGCATCTGGGAGATCGAGGACCGGTACTGGACACATTCCCGGCTGGCCTGCGTCAGTGGTCTGCGTTCGGTTGCCGCTGCTGCCGAGACCGGTGCCGACCCGGTGTTCTGTACCGCGCTGGCCGACACCATCATGGCCGAAACCGCCCGCACCAGTGTGCATCCCAGTGGTGCATGGCAGCAGGCGCCCGATGCCACGGGTGTCGACGCGGCCCTGCTGCTGCCCGCCATCCGTGGCGGGGTACCCGCCGACGACCCGCGCAGCCTCGCCACCTATCGGGCGGTCGAGCGCGAATTGTGCACGGACTACTACGTTTATCGCTACCGCCACGACGAACAGCCGCTGGAGACGAACGAGGGCGCCTTCCTGTTCTGCGGATTCATCATGGCGATCGCGGCCGCCCAACTCGGACACCAGGTTTCGGCGGCACGCTATTTCGAGCGCAATCGCGCGGCATGCGGCACGCCCGGATTGTTCGCCGAGGAATTCGATGTCCGGCAGCGTCAGCTGCGCGGCAATATGCCGCAGGCCTTCGTGCACGCGATGCTGTTCGAATCCTCGGTCCAGCTCACCCGATTCGGCGATGAGTAAGGAGTTGTGATGAGTTTCGAACCCCGAGTAGTGGTGATCACCGGGGCCAGTGCGGGCATCGGTCGCGCGGCCGCACGCGAATTCGCTTCGAGCGGTTGTAAAGTCGCACTGCTCGCCCGCGGCGATGCCGGACTCGCCGCCGCCGCCGATGATGTGCGCGCGGCGGGTGGTGAGCCGCTGACGATTCCGGTCGATGTCGCGGATTACCCGGCGGTCGAGGCCGCCGCGACGCGGGCAGAACAGGTGTTCGGACCCATCGATGTCTGGGTGAACTCGGCCTTCACCTCGGTCTTCGCACCGTTCGAGCAGATTGCGGCCGCGGAGTTCCGGCGCGTTACCGAAGTCACCTATCTCGGCACCGTGCACGGCACCATGGCGGCACTGTCCCGGATGCGGGCACGTGATCGCGGCGCTGTCGTGCAGGTCGGCTCGGCGCTCGGCGCACGCTCGATTCCGCTGCAGTCGGCCTATTGCGCCGCCAAGCACGCGATCAACGGATTCACCGAGTCGGTTCGGGTCGAACTGATGCACGAAGGCAGCAATGTGCACATCACGCTGGTGCAAGCACCTGCGGTCAATACGCCCCAATTCTCCTGGGTACTGTCGCGATTGCCGAAGCGGCCACAGCCGGTGCCGCCGATCTACCAACCGGAGGTCATCGCGCGCTCGATCGCCTTTGCCGCGAAACATCCTGAGCGCAAAGAATATTGGGTCGGCGCGAGCACGACGGGGACGCTGCTCGCCCAACGGCTCGCGCCCAGCCTGCTCGATCGATATCTCGCCCGCACCGGCTACGACTCGCAGCAGACCGATGCCGACGCCGACGCGCGGGCCGACAATCTCTGGGAGCCGGTCGACCGGGCCGGTGGATACGATTTCGGCGCGCACGGCGAGTTCGATGACCGTGCGCACCGGCGCAGTACGCAGGCGTGGTTGAGCCGGGGGCTCGAGACATTGGCCAGCGGGTTGCGTCGGCATTAGGCGATTAGCCGACCGAACCGCGGGTATGGCGCACATATGGTCCCGACGATCGACCAACTGCTGCACGCGCTCACCCGGGCGGTGAACACGCTGGCAGATGCCGGTATCCGCTTCGCGGTCGCGGGTGGTTGCGCGGTGTACGCGCGCGGCGGGCCCGCCTCGGAGCACGACGTCGACATCTTCATCAAGCCCGCCGACCTGGCGCAGGCCCGCGGTGCGCTGGCCCGCGGCGGATTGCGGGTCGCCGATCCGCCCGAGGACTGGCTGACCAAGGTCTATGACGGCGGCGTCCTCATCGACCTGATCTACCGGCCGAACAACCGTTCCGTCACCGACGAATTGCTCGATCGCGCCGACATGATGCGTGTCGGCCCGACGATGGCGCCGGTGATCAGCGCGACCGACCTGATGATCGACAAATTGCTGGTCTTCGATGCGCACCGACTCGACCTGAGCCCACTGCTGACGATCGCGCGCGATCTGCGCGAACAAGTGGATTGGGAGCGGGTGCGCAAGGAAACCGACATTTCCCCCTACGCCCGAGCCTTCCTCGGATTACTGGACGATCTCGGAGTAATCGAACCGAAGCGGGTGGTGTGAATGGATCGACCGCAATATCTGGTCGCGCACCTGCGCCGGGCGCTGGCCGAGGATCCGCGCACCGCCGAGCTCGGGGTGCAGGTGACGATCCGCGGCGATGTCGTCGTGCTCGGCGGCGAGGTGAGCAGTATCGAACGCAAGTTGCAGATGGAAAAGGTGGTGCGCGAACAGCTTCCACGCGCCCACATCCACAACGACGTGCACGTCACGCCGCCCTGCGCACCGGGAGCCGCCGAGGCGCTGGCGGACTGAGACCGGAAGGAATGTGGCATGCGGATCGCGGCAATCGGTGACATCCATCTCGGCGCCGAGTCGGGCGGCGAACTCCGCCCGGCACTCGCGGAACTGCACGACCGCGCCGATGTGCTGCTGCTGGCCGGTGATCTCACCCGGCACGGCACGGTCGAGGAAGGCCGCGTCGTCGCCGCGGAATTCGCCGATCTCGGCGTTCCGGTCGTCGCGGTGCTCGGCAATCACGATCACCACAGCGACGCGCAGCACGAGATCACGGCCGAGCTCACCGATCACGGCATCACCGTATTGGAGGGCACCGCAACGGAATTCGCGGTCGATGGCCATACCCTCGGCATCGCGGGGACGAAGGGCTTCGGCGGTGGTTTCGCGGGCAAATGCGCGAGCGTCTTCGGTGAACGCGTAATGCGCGAATTCGCCTCGCACACCGTCGACCTCGCGGAGATGCTGCGCGACGCGCTGGCGGGCCTGCACACCGATATCACGATCGCGCTGACCCACTACTCCCCGATCAGCGACACCCTGCACGGCGAGCCACGCGAGATCTACCCGTTCCTCGGTTCCTATCTACTCGGCGAAACCATCGATGACCAGCGCGCCGACCTCGCGATCCACGGGCACGCGCACGCGGGCACCGAACGCGGCACCACTCCCGGCGGCATCCGAGTACGCAATGTTGCGCTACCGGTGGTGCGCACCGCCTACGTCGTCTACGAGCTGTCACCGGAAACAAAAGAATAATAAGGAGTACCGATGCCCTCGATCGGATCCATCGCCACGCTGGCCGCGGCGACTGTGGCGGTTGCCCTGCTAGCAGGCTGCGGCGGCAACGGCCCCCTCGACCCGGCGCCCGCCACACCGACCTCCCATCCCGACATCACCATCACCTTCTCGTCCCCGGGAAGCTCCGCACAGGTGCCCAATCCGGACGAGATCACCCCGACGGCGGCAAAACAGCTGTGCGACATGCTCGAGCCCGAGGTCGACCGTTGGCGCACCGAGGGCGCGCAGCTCGGCAAGCTCGGCTTCAACGGCACGGTGCACGATTGGGCGGCCCGCAACGGCGGCCTCAACGACACCGTCGTGAAGGACCGCGCCATCGTCGATCGCATCACCACTACCGAATGCCCGAATGTCCGGCAGCAGGTGCTCGACGCGCTCAATGTCAGCACGCTCGCCGACGGTCTGGTGGGCTTCGGCCGCTGAGCGCTTACGAAGATCGAGTGGCGAGGATTCCGGCCAGGATGACCCGCAGGCCGCGTTCGAATTCGACATCGGTGTCGGCGTCGAACAGCCCGGTCACCATCCGGGCGGTCCGCGGATAACGCTCGGCATCGACGGTGTGCGTCATCCGCGCGGGATCGTAGGGATTGCCGTCGGAGTACTCCGCGCCGGATTGCGCCTGTTCCTCTATAACGAACCCGATCGTGTAGTGCAGCAGGATCGGAAACACCCGCTCGGCATGGTCCACCGAGAAACCCGCGTCCTCGAGCGTGCGCAGGGTCAGTTCCGTGGTGCGCCACATGGCTTCATCGTTGACATAGGTTCCGGCCAGCACCTTCGCCCCATCCCGATAGCGCAGCATCGACCGGCGCAACCGCCCGGCCACCGCCACCACCCAGTCCTGCCAGTCCTCGCCCTGCCGCGGCGCCTCGATCCCGTCGACAGCGGAGACGAATACCCGCCGTGCCATCGCATCGAGTAGTTCGCGCTTGTTCTTGACATGCCAGTACAGGGCGGGCGCCTGCACATCCAGGGCCCCGGCCACCTTCCGCATGGTCAGCCCGTCGAGACCGACCTCGTCGAGCAAACCCAACGCTGCCTCGGCGATCGCCGTCGCATCGATCTTCACAGTCACCTCCTGATGTCCGACCCCTTGACACCTTAACAATGTTCTGGTCCCCTAAACAACGTTAAATCGCTTAACAACGTTAAGGAGACCGACATGGAAACGACCGATGTGGTGATCGCGGGCGCCGGACCGACCGGGCTGATGCTGGCCTACGAACTGCGCTTGGCCGGTGTGGACGTCGCGCTCGTCGATGGACTCGCGGCGCGTACCGGCGAATCGCGGGCAGGTGGCATTCACGCCCGCACCATGGAAATGCTTGATCAGCGCGGTCTGCTCGACGAACTGCTCCCACTCGGCCGCGTCATGCAGGCCGGACACTTCGGCGGCCTGCCCCTGGATTTCAGCGACTTCCACACCCGCTACCCCTTCATGCTGGCGATCCTGCAGTCGGTGATCGAGCGCGAACTCGACCGGCACGCAACCGAACTCGGCGCGGTCGTGCAGTGGGATTCGCCCGTTGCCGGTTTCCATCAGGACGCGGCGGGTGTCGAGGTGGAAATCGGCGGCCCGAATCCACGCCGGATTCGCGCGGCCTACCTCGTCGGCTGCGATGGCGGCCGCAGCGCGGTGCGCAAACTTGCGGGCATCGACTACGTCGGCACCGACGCGACCGTGACGGGCATGCTCGCCGATGTCGAACTGGCCGATCCGCCCGCACAGCCCTTCTTCGGACATCGCGCCGGTGCGGGCGACTTCTCCGCGGTCCAATTCGAGCCCGGCTGGTACCGACTGGTCGTGCAGCGCCACGACGTCGTCCTGGAGCGCGGCGCCGAACTGAGCTTCGAGGACTTCCGCGCCAACTTCACCGAGATCGCGGGCACCGACTTCGGCATGCACAGCCCGCGCTGGATCTCGCACTACGGCGATGCCGCCCGCCAGGCCGACCGCTACCGCGTGGGCCGCGTCTTCCTGGCCGGGGATGCCGCACACATCCACTACCCGGCGGGCGGTCAGGGCCAGAACCTGGGTTTGCAGGACGCGATGAATCTCGGTTGGAAGCTCGCCGCCACCTTGCGCGGCAACGCATCCGACGAACTCCTCGACACCTACGAGTCCGAGCGCCACCCCATCGCCGCCCGCGTCCTGCACAACACCCGCGCCCAGACCGCGCTCGGACGCCCCGGCCCGCACACCGACGCACTGCGCGACATCATGAGCGACCTGATCGATATGGACCAGGTGCGCCACCGCCTCGGCCTGATGATCACCGCACTCGATATCCGCTACGACATCAAGGGCGAGCACCCGCTCATCGGCCGTCGCGTCCCGGATGCCGATATCGGCACCGCCGACAGCGAGACCCGCGTCCACGCACTGCTGCGCGCGGGCCGCCCGGTCCTGCTGGTACTCAACGGAAACGACGTGCCCGCAGTCCCGGAATGGCGCGACCGGGTCGAGATCATCAGCGCCGCCAGCCGCGCCGAGCACTGGTCCATCCCCGGTCTCGGTGAGATCCCGGCCCCCGCCGCCGTCCTGCTGCGCCCCGACGGTTACGTTGCATGGGCAACCGAGGAACCCACCACCGCAGGCTTGACCGAGGCACTCACCACCTGGGTCGGCGCCGCCGACCTCGACTTCACCTGAACCATGGCACCCCGTACAGTTCGGACAGAACGGCAGCGCGCCAGCTATCCAGAGTTTCCGCCCGGATGCGGTATCCGGATACCGCGGCGATCGCGCGATCGGCTGCCGCGACCCGACTCCAGCTCGACCTACTGGCGATTGCTTTAGAATCTCTTTACAAATACATGACCGAAATTAGGCGCCGAACTCGAATAAGCCGAGCAATAGCGGCCAGCGATACGGTGACCGTTTTGTCCGAATTACCCGGCGCAAACCAAGATCTTCGGTTGATCAAGTTGTCTTCAGCATGACACTGTCTCCCGATGGACATCGTACGAAAACCCGCCCGAGAAAGATCAAAAACATTGCCTCGCAAAAGGGTTCCTAATGTGTATGCTATCGATCAATCAAGACCCCACTACGAGGTGGGATGATGACCGAGGACGGTGTCGAGGTGGATGTCAATGCACTCCGAATGCGCCGTGCGACCGTCTTCGCAATAGGCGTCGGCGTGTTGACTCTTGCTGCGGCCGGTCCGCTCAACGGGCTGCTGGTCGGCCTGTTCATCTGCATCGGACTCGGACTCGGTTGGGTGAATGCCCAACTGACCCGATTGACGGTCAACCGTGTCGCCGACGCCGAGAAACCGAGGAAACAGGGGTTGTACCTCTCCTCGGCGACTCGGCTGATCGTAATAACCGGCGGTTCACTCGCAGTGGGTTTCCTGGCAAGGCCGCACGGCATCGGAATCTTCTTCGGCCTGGCCGCCTTTCAAGTGATTCTGGTGTTGGTCACCGTCTTGCCTGAAGTGAAGGAGCTTCGCCAGCAATCATGACGAATCAACTCGCCTTCATCGCCCAGTCGGCGCTTCCGGTACTCGCGGAGGAAGCGCCCGCCGAAGAGCCGAAAATCAAGGTCGGCGAACATGCGGTCGCGCATCTGTGGGGTATGGACTTCAATGTCGACACGATCATTTCGACCGCCCTCGCGGCGGCGATCGTCCTCGGTCTCGCGTTCTACCTGCGGGCGAAGCTGACTTCGGGTGTACCCAACGGCGTGCAGCTGTTCTTCGAGACCGTCACGGTCCAGATGCGCAACCAGGTGGAAAGCGCCATCGGCATGAAGGTCGCGCCGTTCGCGCTGCCACTGGCCGTCACGCTGTTCATCTACATCCTGTTGTCGAACTGGTTGTCCGTGCTGCCGGTGCAGTACGGACACGGCGAATTGATCGCACCGCCCGCGTCGGACGTCAATTTCGTCTACGCGCTGGCCCTGTTCGTCTTCATCATGTATCAGGGTGCGGGTGTTTATCGGCGCGGCCCCGGTGGCCATGCCAAGCAGTTGCTGAAGGGCCACACCGGATGGGGCCCGATGGTTTTCATCAATGTCATCGAGGAAGTCGCCAAACCGCTCTCGCTGTCGCTGCGATTGTTCGGCAACATGTTCGCGGGCGGCGTGATGGTCTCGGTGATCGCATTGTTCCCGTTCTGGATCAGCTGGGGGCCGAATGCCATCTGGAAACTCTTCGATCTCTTCGTCGGAGCCATCCAGGCATTCATCTTCTCGCTGTTGACCGTCCTCTACTTCAGCCAGTCGATGTCGCTGGAGGACGAGCATTAGCCCCTGCGACGCTTTCGGGTCGCTTCAAACAACTACGGATCGGCGCCGCCGATCGAGCTCAGTAAAGAACAGGAAGTGAAAAATGGCAGACGCAACAACGGCAGCTATCGTCCAGGGCGCGCTCATCGGCGGCGGCATCATTATGGGCGGTGGCGCCATCGGCGCGGGTATCGGTGACGGACTCGCCGGCGCCGCGTTGATCAACGGCGTTGCCCGTCAGCCGGAAGCCGAGGGTCGCCTCCGCGGTAACTTCTTCCTGACCGTCGGTCTGGTCGAGGCGGCGTACTTCATCAATCTAGCGTTCATGGCGCTTTTCGTATTCGCTACTCCAGGTAAGTAATTCAGTATGACTCCGCGAACGGATGTTGTTGCCGAGGGGAACTTCCTGATCCCCAACGGCACATTCTTCGCCGAGCTTTTGATCTTCCTGATCGTGCTCGGGGTCATGTGGTTCTTCGTCGTTCCGCCGATACGCAAGGTATTGGCGGAACGCGAGGCGAGAGTCGCCGAAACCGCGGTCGACAACAAGGAAGCCAAGTCCTTGTTCGCCGACGCCGAAGCGAAATACCAGGCCGCCGTCGCGCAGGCGCGCAGTGAAGCGGTCGAGATCAGGAACCAGGCGAGGCACGAGGGCCGAATTATCCTCGAGCAGTTGCGAAGTGAAGCGCAGGACGAGGCCGACAGGATCGTCGCGGAATCCGCGACGGAACTGCGGGCCCAGGCGGACCAAGTGGCCGCGGAGCTGCGTGAGGCTGTCGAACCGCTCGCCGAGACATTGGCCGATCGAGTGCTCGGCATCAAGGATCGGCACGCCGGCACCAGCGCCGGCCACAAATCAGAACGAGCGTAGCCAATGAACCTCAACAGCGGCATCCTTGCCGAAGGGGCTATCCGCGCAGCCGGGTCCGAGGACTCCGGCATTTTCCACATCACCTTCGACTGGCCGATCTTCTTCAGCCAGCTCTTCGGTTTCGCGGTCATCATCTTCGTCATCGTCAAATGGGTGGCGCCGCCGGTCAAGCGGCTGATGGCCAAGGCGCAGAACAATATTCAGAAACAGCTGGAGGAGAACCAGCAGGCGGCCGACCGCCTCGTCGAGGCCAAACGCGCCTACGACAACGCGGTGACCGACGCCCAGGCCGAACTCGAGCACATCCGCGAGGACGCACGCGCCGACGCCGAACGCATCATTGCCAAGATGCGCGAATTCGCCGACGCCGAGGTCGCTCGGGTCCGCAGCCAGGGCCGCGACCAGATCGCCCAGATGCGCACCCAGCTCATCCGCGATCTGAAGGACGAGCTCATCACCACGGTGATGGACAGCACCGAGGAAAAGGTCCGCTACGAGATCGGCTCCACACACGTGGCGGCCGACAGTATCGACAAATTCCTCGAGGACCTCGAGGCGATGGCCAACGCCGAGCCACCGGTCCGCCGCCGCGCCGAGCCCTGGACTTTGTAAAACCGGGTGGTCGCCGGACCGCATGCCCTGGCATGCTGGCCGCGTGAGCACCGCGCAGATCACGATTGATTTCGCGCCCGAATTGCGGCTGTTCGTCGCGGCCGCACAGCGGGACGGTCGCTCCCCCGTGCGGATCGACACCGTGTCGACGCTCGGACATATCGTGGAATCGCTGGGCGTGCCGCTCACCGAGGCGGGCGAACTGCTGGTCGACGGTCGGTCCGTGGACCCGTCGTATCTGCCCATCGACGGCGAGTCGGTGTCGGTGCGCGCCGTGGTGCGCCCGCAGCGATTCGACGAACCGCTGCGTTTCCTGCTGGATATTCACCTCGGCACCCTGGCGCGGCGGCTGCGCCTGCTCGGCGTCGACACCGCCTACGAAAATCCGGATATCGGCGACGCCGCACTCGCCACGCGCTCGGCAACCGAACATCGCATCCTGCTCTCCCGCGATCGCGGACTGCTGCATCGACGCGAAATCTTCGCTGGCGCATACATTTACAGTCACCGTCCCGTCGAGCAACTCGACGACGTGCTGTCGCGTTTCGCGCCGCACCTTGCGCCATGGACCCGCTGCACCGCCTGCAACGGCCCGCTGCGGGTAACCGACAAGCAGACCCTGCGTGGCCAGCTCCCGGACGAGACCGAGCGCACCTACGACGCGTTCGCACAGTGCGTCGACTGCGGCCGAACCTATTGGAAGGGTGCACATCACGCGCGTCTCGACGCGATCGTCACCCACGCCATGCAGTTCGGCACCTGACCGCGGCGCCGCGCACCTTGCGCGGATCGATGCGCGCGAGACGTTCCCGCCCAGCCGGATCAGGCGCCGAACGCACCTTCGAGGCGGCTGCGGGAGCCGGGGTGGACCAGGCGCGCCACGCTCACCAAGGCACTCGTGGACCAAGTGCGACGGCGGATCTGGAGGCACGGTTCGGTGCGGCGGATGCGCAGTAGCCTGCAGTCCTCCTTGCTGCCCTGTACCGCCTCGACGACGTGCTCACCGCGCACCAGCGGGGCTACCTCGCTGAGGTACCGGTTCGGGGTGATCCCGGCGAAATTCTGGTCGAGATAGCCGGGTGCGGCCGCGGGGTTGACGTAGCGGTCCTCCACCTGGATCGGCACCTCGTCGTCGAAATGCACCAGCAGCGAATGGAATACCGAATCGCTCGGCCAATCGTCGAGCAGTGGGTTGGCGGTGTCGAGAGGTTCGCTGCGCAGGAAGATGACCTCGGTGCGGTGCCGGTGACCGCGCTGCTGGATCTCATCGGCGATATTGCGCACCTCGAACAGCGGCGAGGCCACCTTCGCGGGTGCGACGAACGTGCCGACCCCCATCATCCGAACGACCACCCCGGCCGCGGCCAGCTCACGCAGTGCCCGGTTGACCGTCATGCGGGAGATTCCGAGCGCGTCGACCAGCTGATGCTCCGAGGGCAGCTGATCCCCCGCGACCCAGCGTCCGGCACCGATCTGCGTGCGGATCAGGGTCTTGATCCGCTCATATGCCGGTGCCGCATCGGGTCCGGACGCCGCGAACAAGACCGCTAGGTCTGCATCGCCCACCGGGCGGGCCATCGCCACCACCTCTCACGTCGCCTGGCCGCAACCCTAGCCGTTCCGGTTGACAGTCACTTGTATATACAGGACTATGCATCTGGGCAGGCTGTCCCAGCTGCTCCCCTTCTCCTGATGGAAGGCGGATCCATGCCGCACCACGACGAAATCGACGCCGGACTGCAGATCGAGCGCCGCACCATCGAAGTAATTCCCGATGCCGAACGCCACGGCACGCCGCGCCATCAATTCACCCTCTGGTTCGGGGCGAATATGCAGATCACCGCGATCGTCGACGGTGCATTGGCGGTGGTATTCGGCGCCGACGCGCTGTGGGCGATTATCGGATTGCTGCTCGGCAATATTCTCGGCGGCATCGTGATGGCGCTGCATTCGGCGCAGGGGCCACGGCTCGGATTGCCGCAAATGATCTCCAGCAGAGCGCAATTCGGCGTCCTCGGTGCGGTAGTGCCGCTGTTGCTGGTGATCGTGATGTATCTCGGTTTCGCCGCGACCGGTACGGTATTGGCCGGTCAGGCGGTGAACAAGATCCTGCACGTGGACAATTCGACCGTCGGCATACTCGTCTTCGGTGCGCTCACGGCAGTGGTCGCGGTGACCGGCTATCGGCTGATCCACGTGATCGGCCGAATCGCGACCGTGGTCGGCATCATCGGTTTCACCTACCTGACCATCCGTCTGTTCGCCGAATACGATGTCAGCGCCTACGTCGGTACCGAATCCTTCGACATCGTGACCTTCGTCCTCGCGATCTCCCTCGGTGCGGGTTGGCAGCTGACCTTCGGACCGTACGTCGCGGACTATTCGCGCTATCTGCCCCGCACGACGAGTGCGCGGACCACGTTCTGGTCCACCTTCGCGGGCAGCGTGCTCGGCTCGCAGTGGGCGATGACGCTCGGCGCGCTGGTGGCCGCGGTCGCCGGAAAAGCGTTCCTGGGCAATCAAGTCGGCTTCATCGGCGACCTCGCCGGACCGTCCGCGATCGCGCTGCTGATCTACCTGGTCATCGTGGTCGGCAAGCTGACGGTGAACTGTCTCAATGCCTACGGCGGGTTCATGTCCATCCTGACCTCGGTGACCGCATTCAACGGTCGGTCGCACACCACGCAGGCCACGCGCGCCGCCTATATCGTGGGCTTCACCGTGGTGTCGATGCTGATCGCCATCGGGGCCAGTGCCGACTTCCTCGATAACTTCAAGAATTTCGTGCTCGTCCTGCTCATGGTCTTCACCCCGTGGAGTGCGATCAACCTGATCGACTACTACCTGATCTCGCGCGAACGCATCGATATCCCGGCGCTCTACGATCCCGACGGCCGCTACGGACGCTGGAACTTCGCCGCGCTGGCCTGCTATACCCTCGGCATTCTCGCCCAGATCCCGTTCCTCGCACAGAAGCTCTACACCGGCCCGATCACCGATCTGCTCGGCGGCGCGGATATCTCCTGGATCGTCGGCATCGTCTTCACAGCGGCCGTCTACTACCCGCTGGCACGTCGCACGAGCAACCCGCCGGACCGGATGATCTACCCCGCGGACACAGTTGCGGCGACCCACATGCCAGCCGAATAGCACGCGCCGCCCTGCCGCGAATCCACTGACGCGCCGGTCGATTTCAGCGATCTCCACCGGCTTGCTCAATCATAACTAGTTACCGGCTGGTCGGGTGTAGACCTTGGTAGAGCGATCCGCACGCACACGCCGGGAGGGGTTTTGCGCATCGATTTGGGCCGGGATCTACGGGAGCGCGCCGACAAGCACGATGACATTCCCGAATGGCGGCCAATTCATTTCGATCTGGCCATCGATAGGGACCGGTCGGCATTATCCGAACTACTGGCGACAACGGACGTGCGGGTATGCGACACGCTTTCCGAGCAATTGCGACAACTCGTGCTCGCACGCGAACCCGCATGTTCCCGTGGCGAGTTGGACGAGCGCGTAGGGCAGCTGCACGGCACGGATCCCGCCGAATACGGCAGGTGGGTCTGGTACCCGTGGTCGGCTGATCTCGTACATGTGTTGCCCGAGACGGAATTTCGGGAGGTCCGCACCGACCGCAACCGCTACCGGATCACCCGGGAGGAACAGCAGCGGCTGGCGCGGATGCGGATCGGCGTGGTCGGGCTCTCGGTCGGCAGTGCGGCCGCGCTCACCCTCGCACTCGAAGGAATCGGCGGTTCGTTCAAGATCGCGGATCTCGACCGGCTCGGCCTGTCGAATCTGAATCGCATCCGTGCCCGCGTGGCCGACCTCGGCATCGAGAAGTCGGTCATCGCGGCGCGACAGATGTTCGAGATCGATCCGTATCTTCGAATCGAGCGGTGCCCGAAGGGGATTCGACCAGAGGCCATCGACGACTTCCTGCTCGGCGGCGGTGGTCTCGATCTGCTGGTCGAGGGGTGCGACGATCTGCACACCAAGGTGCTGCTCCGAGAGCGGGCACGCGTCCACGGCATTCCGGTGCTCATGCAGACCAGCGATCGCGGCCTACTCGATATCGAGCGCTTCGATATCGAACCGGATCGGCCGATCTTGCACGGTCTGCTCGGTTCGGTACGGGCCGCGGATCTGCGCGATGCCACGACACCGGAGAAGATCCCGTACGTCCTCGAAATCCTCGACGCGGCCCGGCTCAGCACTCGCGCGGCGGCCTCGCTGCCCGAGGTCGGACGGACGATCGGCAGCTGGCCTCAGCTCGCCTCCGGTGTGGCGCTCGGCGGCGCGATCGTCGCGGATGCGGCGCGTCGGCTGCTGCTCGGCGAACCGGTCGGATCCGGGCGCTACTACGTCGATCCCGGCGAGTTGATCGACGCGAAGCACTGCATCTATCGCGAACCTGCCGCGCCCGCAGCATTATTCGCGATCGCCGAAGAGGCCCGAAGGGATCCGCCGCTGCCACCGCAACCATCTGAGCGCGCAACGGTATCCGACGATGCCGTGCGGTGGATAGCGGCCATGGGCACACTGGCACCCTCCGCACACAATGCGCAGCCGTGGGCGCTGACCTGGCGACGCGCTAAGGCGGTCCTGGAGTGCCGTCACGACCCGAGACGTGACCTGCCCAGCCTCGACTTCGCGCACGGCGCAACGTGGGTCGCGTTCGGTGCGCTGCTGGAGAATATCGAGCTCGCGGCCGGGCAGCTCGGATTGCGCACGCAGATCCGGACGTGGCCCAGAGCCGACCTCGTCGCCACGGTCGAACTGTCCGGCGCACCGGAGTCGGCGGCGTCACCGCTCGTCGCGCATATCCCGACCCGGGTCACCAACCGGCGGCGCGAGTTGCGGCGACCGCTCGATGCGGAGACGGCGCAATCGCTGGTCACCGCCTGTGGCGAATTCGGCGGACGATTACAGCTGTCCTGCGAGAGAACGGAGTTGGCGGAGCTCGGCGCGCTGATCGGCGCGGGCGATCGCATCGGTCTGCTGAACCGGGCGATGCACCGCGAAGCGATGAGCGGCTACCGGTGGACACCCGAGGAAGTGCGAGCCGAACCCTACGGTCTCGATATCGCCACCGCCGAACTCACCGCGGCCGAACGCGGAGCGCTGCGACTGCTCAGCCAGTGGCGGGTCGCGGAATGTCTGGCCGAGATCGGCGGCGGCCGTGCGCTGGAAGACCTTTCGCGGCGCGCGGTGGCAGGCGCCGCCGCCGTCGGGCTGCTGACGATGCCGGGTGTGTCACGCGAAAGCTATCTGCGCGGCGGGCGCGCCATGCAGCGGATGTGGCTCACCGCGACGGCGAAAGGCATTGCACTGCAACCGATGACCGCACTGCCCTACCTCTTCGCCCGCCTCGAACGCGGCGGCGGCCACGGCCTCTGTAAACGCGAGCAGGCCCAACTCCGCGAGCTGCGCGAGCGCTATCAACGGGTGTTCGAGACCGATGTGGACCATGCCGAGGTGCTGCTGTTCCGGCTCGCGTACGCGGGACCTCCGACGGCGCGTTCGCTGCGCCGCCCGTTGGTTCAGGTCCTCGATCTCGCCTGACTCGCGAACCGCCGACTACGAGGCGTGGTGCGTCGGGTGGTAGTGCTCCCAGGCGTCGGCCAGTGCCTTGCGCACATCCGAGGGCAGGTAGTCCCGGATCTCCGCACACAGATGGACGCTGTTTCCGCAGTCGTCGCACCAGATCCGGACCGTACGCGCGTCCTTGGCAACGGCGGCCGCGATCCAGTCGGCGCGCATATTCCCGTGATCGACGGTGGCTACCCATCTGTCCCCGTAGCCATCGACATCCTGATGGATGGCATTGACCATGGTCACCGCGAACATCGGGTTGGGCTGAGCCTTCTTCTTCGTCATAGCGGGAAAACCTCCGGCCCTGTCGAGCGAAATATTCGTGCGACATCGAAGTAATACCTCCCGGCGAGCGGGAGGTCCAGCAACCTGGCGGTGACCGATTGCTTCGCGACGCAGGAAGCAACCGTAACCCCGGCCGACCTACCCGGCAAGAGATCGATTTCGGGTGGAAACCGAAGGGAATCCGCAGGTAAAGAGATCGCAAAGGCTCTAGGCCTATTGCCGGTACGGCACCGCTGCCGCCCATGCCGCCGCGTCGAGCGCCCGCATGATCTGGGCCACAGCAACCCCTCGGCCGGAACCTGGCCTGCCCTACCGGGTTCCGGGATCGGTCATGGGGAAGGGGTTGGGCACGAAGGAGACTCCGGATCGCGGCGCCGCGGGAGCGGGAATCGGACCGAACGCTCGGCCGAACGCTCGCTCAGGGCGGACCGGCCGCCCCGGCGCAGGTGTATCCAGGCCGCGATCAGAACGATCAGGAATTCGATGACGTAGCCGTTGATCAAGACCTTGGTGATCGGCCACCACGGCGGCAGCAGGAACACTCCGATCGATACCCAGGTCTTGCTCCAGTGATAGGTCCACGAGGCGGTCACCGTGAACAGCAGCGCCGCCGCCACCCACCAGCGCCAGTTGTCCAGCCCCTTGTGCACGAGGAAGACGAACAGCGGCACGAACCACACCCAGTGGTGTCCCCAGGAGAACGGCGATACCGCGCAGGCGGTGAGACCGGCCAGAGTGATCGACAGCAGCCGCTCACCTCGCTGATACAGCGCCGTAGTGACCATCGTGCTGGCGATCGTGACCGAGCCCGCGATGAGCAACCACAACCACACCGGTGCGGGCCCGTCGAGCAGATGCGCGATGACACCGCGGATGGACTGGTTGGACGGATGGTTGTCGGGCGCGATCCGGTTGGATTGAAAGAACGTCGAGGTCCAGTACTGCCGGGAATCGGCGGGCAGGACGACCCAGGCGAAGGCGACCGATGCCACGAAGGTGGCGAATGCGGTAACCGCCGCGCGCCACTGCCGCAGGGCCACGAAGTAGGCGACGAAGTAGATCGGGGTGAGTTTGATGCCCGCCGCGAGTCCGGCGCCGACGCCACGCAGTTTGCTTCGGTCCCCACGCAGCGCGTCCAACAGCACCAGCAGCATCAGCACCAGGTTGATCTGCCCGAAGTAGAGCGTTTGACGCACCGGCTCGATGAAAACGCAGCTGGCCGCGATCAGCACGCTGACCACCACCAGCCGAGTCGTGATCCGATAGCCCAGCAGCCGCCAGCTGAGCAGCACACAGGCGATGAGTACGGAGAGGTTGACCGCCAACCAGGTGTTCGTCACGTACCCCCACGGCACCATGTAGATAGGCACGAACGCGATGGTGGAGAACGGCGTGTAGGTGTAGAGCAGCCCGCGCATGGTCGGCTCGGTGTACAGCGGCATATCGTGCACGATGCGCCACGCACCGTCCCGATAGATGTGCACGTCGAGGCCACCGACCAGGAACCCGCCCTTGTCCAGGAAGGGGTCAATGGTGGTGAAGAGCAGGATCACCGACAGCAGAGCGCTCCCGGCGAGCAGGTATATCGCTGGTCCCGTACGCGGAAACTCCAGCTTCCGGGTGTCTCGCACCGATCCGCTATGACCGAGGCAACACCGTCGCAGGATTCGAAGTACAGGATCCTGTTGGGTGATAAGACCTCATCACGTCGACCGATCCATCCCTTCGTCCCGCACCTGCTGCACTACGGCGATAACCAGTTTTTAACGTACCTAATGACCCGCGCCTGCATCATGCCCCGAAGTGCCGGGGCAAGCAAGCCGCGGGATCACCGTTGCCTGCTGGCCCTGGCCCGCCTGCGCTCCGCCTGTAGTTCGGCAAGTTCTTGTTCGAGCATCTCGGCGATGCGGAACTGCCCGGTGTCGTGGATATCGGGCGTGCGAACCACCTGGAGGTGCGAATCCGGCTCGGCGGGTGCGCTGCCCTTGCCGCGCGCGTTCTCGGTCGTCCTGCTGTCTTTCCTGCCCTCGAGTGAACTGGGCTTGCGCGCCGTCGCCGCGGCCGAACCGTTGCCCCTGCGCAGCGCCGACACGACCGACGGCTTGTTCTCCGCGGCGGGCTTCTCCTGGCTCACCGGGGCGGCCTTCCGCGCGGGCGCCTTGGCCGGGGGCGGCGGGGTCTCTACCTTCGCGACGGGCTGGGTCTCAGCCGTAGCGACCGGCTCGGGTGTGGCCGGTGCGAAGGGGTTGTTCTTCGCGACCACCGGCTTCGCGGCCACCGGTGCGGTCGGCTCCTTGACGACCGCGGGGCGGTTCGCGGCCTTCGCGGGAGCGGGCCGCTGCTCAGCCGCCTGGGGCTCCGCATTGTCCGGCGCCTGGCCGTTGGTCGGCGCGCGACGCTCCTCGGGTGCCTCCGAACCCTCCTGCGCGGCAGGGCTTTCCCCGCCTGGCGACTCCTCGACCTCGACCGCTTCGGCCTCCACGATCTCGTCGACTGCCAGCTCGGCGTCCTGTTCCGCACCTTCGGCACCCGCCAGTGCCGCATGTTCCGCGGACTCCCGCTCCGCCCCCGGCGCCACCAGGGCCGCCTGGGTGTTCGCGCGGTAGGACGCGATCGATGGCATCGTCTGCTTGAGTTGTTCGGCCGGATCGGGCAGCTCGCGGACCTGCTCGGTGGCGCGGTAGATGGCCAGGCCGTAACGTGCGCTGGCCGCGTCGTGAATGAGCAGGGCGACACCGATCATCACCGGCGCGACCGCGTGCACACCGGTCTCGTACCACTCCCCGTCGCGCAGATAGGGGTAGGTGTTGAGGGTGACAGTCAGTGACAGCAGGGCGATTTCGGCCGCGGCGACCTGTCGGCGGTTGTCGATCACGCCCCATTCGGCGACCTTGTTGGTGCCGACCATGATGATGATCAAGCAGACGCTGATCATCGCCTCGATGAGGTAGCTGAACCAGTACAGCGGATCGGAAGGCCCGCCAGGCGCGATGTTGTGCTGCACATTGACCGCGGACCACAGCATGCCCGCCGCCACCACACCGGCCAGCGCGCGCAGTGACCATCCCCGGTGCCGGTACAGCGACGCCAATTTGGCGTGCGGGCTGGATTCCCGCCGCTGTGCCGCAATTGCCTTGCGGGCTACCAATAGATCTCTGATGTCGGCCTTCTCGATTGCTTCAGTGGTCTGCCGGGCGCGGTCGGCCGCGGAGGCCGCGGCCTGAACCTGTTTCCATCGCTGTGCGCGATCCTCGCCGCGAATCTTCTCCGCGAGCTCACGCTCGGCGATCAGTTCGTCCTCGGAGAGCGCCTCGGTCAGCGCGGGGTCGAACTGGTAGGCCAGTCGGCCCCTGGCCCGCTCGACCCTTCTCGCGAGCTGTCCGACCTCGTCCTCGATGGGATGATGCTCGATGGTCAATTCGACTCCCAGCGGGAGAGATTCGACGGCAGACAAGTGATCACGCGTGGGAACGGCACCAGACATTCATAGTCGATTCACCGTTGCCAGCGAAACTGTCAATTTGCCGCCGGTGGGTCGTCCTGCGGCGTGCCGCGCGCGACACACGCATGCGAAGTTTCGATTTAACGACGATTCAGCACTCGTGAACGCCACCCGCCGCGCAATGAACATCCGGTTCACCGGCCCGGATTCGCTGCGGTGCGACTGCTTGCCACCAGCAAACAGCCAACCAGTCGGTTCATTCAAGGGGTGTCGACACATTCGGGCGTGTCGCCGCCAACTGGTCGATAGGTCAGGCGATTTCGGATCCGCTGGGCCGGTGCGCCGCGACATAGTCATCGATCTCGCGCAGGAAGCCGTCCAGGCGGCCCGGCGTCAGCCAGGAGGCGCGGAACGAGTTCTTGGCGAGTTCGACGATACGGTCGAGATCGAGGTTCGCGTTGGCGGCGAGAGACAGATAGTTGTCGGCCGCATAGGCGCCGAAGTAGGCCGGATCGTCACTGTTGACGGTGACCGCGAGGCCGCGATCGAGCAGCGTCACGATCTCGGTCGACTTCATCTGTTCGGTCACAAAGGAATTCGAGACCGGACAGCAGGTGAAGCCGATGCCCTTGGTCTCGGCGAGTGCGACCAGGCGCTCGTCCTCGACGATATTGGTGCCGTGGTCGATGCGGTCGACGCCGATATCCTCCAGCGCCTGCCTGATGTGTTCGATCGAGCCGTCCTGATCGATATCGCAGTGCATGGTGAGCAGGAAGCCCTCGCAGCGGGCCCGCTCGAAGACGGCCGCGAATTTACTTGGCGGATTGCCTCGTTCGTCCGAATCCAGTCCGACGCCGATGATCCAATCCTTGTACGGCAGCGCCTCGAGCAGCGTCGCCATCGCGAACTCGGCCGAATAGTCACGCAGGAAGCACAGGATCAGCTCGGCGGAGATGCCGAACTCCCGGCGGGCCCGCACGATCGCCGAGCGATACCCGCTGATCACGGCTCCGAATTCGACACCGCGCCCGGTATGCGCCTGCGGGTCGAAGAACATCTCGACATGTCGGATGCCGTCGGCGTGCGCCCTTGTCAGATAGGCGAAGGCCAGATCGTCGAAGTCCTGCGACTGCTGCAGCACCCGCATGGCCGGGTAGTACACCTGCAGGAACGAGGTCAGGTCGTGGAACTTATAGGTCTGCTTCACCTCCTCGACGGTCCGCTCGCTCAGTTCGATCCCATTGCGTTGCGCCAGCCGGAACTTCAACTCCGGCTCCAGCGTCCCCTCGAGATGCAGATGCAATTCGGCCTTGGGCAGGCCGCGAACGAATGCGGCGAGATCCGTTGACATGCAGCCATCATCCCCCTGGACGGCCGCTGTCGGGGCGCGTTCGGGCCGCGTCGGACAGCGCCTCGCGCCAGTGTTGGGTGTCGGTGTATTGGTGCAGGGCGAACAGCTTTTCGGCATTATGCCAGATGTGGGCGAATTCGGCGGCCACATGCTTGCCGGTGGCACGCTCGGTGCCGCGGTAGTGGCCGGTGATACGCGGCACAGCCGCTCGCTAATTGGTGCGGATTCGGGATCGCAGTGCGAGAACGCCCGCGGCCGAGCCGATCATCGCCAGGCCGACGACCCACAGTCCGGCTCGCTGGGTGCCGGTGAGGTCCTTCAGTGCGCCGGTGACATACGGCGCGACGAACCCGCTGACATTGCCGATGGAGTTGATCAGGGCGATTCCGCCCGCCGCGGCCGCACCGGACAGGAAGGTGCTCGGCAGCGCCCAGAAGGTGGGCAGCGCGGCGAGTACTCCGACGGCACAGACGGTAACCGCGACCATGGCGGCGAAGGGGTTGCCCAGATACAGCGCCACCGGAATCGCGAGTCCGCCAACCAGCGCGGGCAGCGCGACATGCCACGCCCGCTCACCGGTTCGGTCACCGTGCCTGCTCCACAGCACCATCACGACGGCGCCGATCACATAGGGCACCGCATTGATGAGTCCTCGCTGCACCACCGAATAGTGGGTGCCGTACTGCTGCTGGAAGCCGTTGATGATCGTGGGCAGGAAGAATCCGAGCGCGTACAGGCCGTAGACGATGCCACCGTAGATGAAGGCGAGGCCGAGCACGCGTGGATGGGTGAGCGCCTTGCGCACCGTCCAATGTTCGACCCGCGCGGCCTGCTCTTTCTCGAGTTCCGAGGTGAGCCAGTCTCTTTCGGTCTCGGTGAGCCACCTGGCTTGCGTGGGCCGGTCGGTGAGGAAGAACCAGGTGACCACCGCGAGGGCGATCGCGGGCACGCCCTCGACCAGGAACATGAATCGCCAACCGCTGAGGCCGAAGACACCGTCGCCGTACTGGATGATCAGGCTCGATACCGTCGAGCCCAAAGCCGTCGAAATCGGCACCGCCGTCATGAACAGCGCGACGATCTTCGCGCGCTGGGTCTGCGGAAACCAGTAGGTGAGATACAGCAGGATGCCGGGAAAGAATCCGGCCTCCACCACGCCGAGGGTGAATCGCAAGATATAGAGCCAGGTTTCATTGGGCACGAATGCCATGGCGGTGGCGACCACGCCCCAACTCACCATGATTCTGGCTATCCAGCGGCGCGCACCGAACCGGTGCAGCGCCAGATTGCTCGGCACCTCGAGTACGAGGTAGCCGATGAAGAAGATGCCGGAGGCGAAACCGAAGGCCGTCTCGGTCAGACCCAGCTCCGTTTTCATACCGCTGGGCCCGGCGAATCCGATATTGACCCGGTCCAGGTAGTTGATGAAATACAGCAGCCCGAGATAGGGCACGAGTCGAATCGTGACCTTGCGCAACGTCGCGCGGGGCACCTCGGGCGTTCCGTCCATTCGCGAACTCTCGACCCGTATCCGTCCCGCAGTCAAATTCCCAGACCCGGCGATACCAATGTTCCACACCGGACAGCCGACACGTCATGTGCGGGGACCCGAGCGTTCAACCGGCAACCGTACCGTTCGAGCCAGAAGCGAACGGAGATTCCCATGCTCGAGCCGCGACTTCGAACCCTATGGCTGGCGAATGTGGCCGCGGGCGCGGCCGCTGTGACCGTGCGCACCCCACTCTACGCCCGCCCGAGACCCACCCATTCCGTTCGCGTGCAACGGGATTCGATGCTGGCCACGGACCTCGAGGTCGTCACGGTGACCGACCGTTCGGTCATCCTGACCTGGACCACGTGCACCCGCGACCGCTATGGCCGCACCCGCCCGGCCCCGGCCGATACCGAGGTCCGTATCGCACCGGTCGACGGCCGCTCGGCGGCGCGACCGCGCTACCTCGACTCCCGGCCGACCGCCTACCACTATGCGGAACTCGACGGCCTCGAACCCGGCCGCACCTACCGATTCGAGGCCTACTCGGACGGCCACCGCGCCGTCCCTGCCCGCACACTAGTGACCCGCCGCTCCGGAACACCGGAATCCACCGGCACATTCACCACCGCCGATCCGCCGCCGGGACGACTGCTGCACACCATCGCACTCGCCAATGACGTGCACTTCGGCGAGCACAGCAGCGGCTTGATCGTGGCCGGGCTTCCCACCGGCCTGCGCCACGAGACCGAGCACTATCCGGAGTTCATGCTGACCGCGTTGCTCGACGATCTGCGCCGACCGGACCGCGCGGCCGATCAACTGATCGTCGCGGGCGATCTCACCGATACCGGTACCCTCGAACAGAGCCTCGGCGTGCGGGCGCGGCTGGACGAGTGGGGCGTGCTCGGCCGCGACTATTTCGTCTGCCGCGGTAACCACGACAAGCCCGACGAAAACCGTATCGACCACTGGGGCGCGGTATTTCACGCACGTCAGCGCCTGGTCGAATATCGCGTCGGCGAGCTGCGCATGATCGGTCTCGACACCACCCGGCTGCGTGGATCCGGTGGCACAATCGTCGCACCGCAAATAGCGCATCTGCGCGAACTCCTGGCGGCTGATCCGGATCGGCCCACCCTTGTTTTCGGGCACCATCCGGTGACTTCCCATGCGGCGGTAAGCAACCCGGGTGGCCCGGGGTTCGTTCTCGATCGCACGAATGCCGCCGCGCTCGGCGCGCTCTATCGCGACGCTCCCGGCGTATTCCTGCACCACTGCGGCCACACCCACCGCAACCGGCGCAACCGCCCGGACTCCGGTGTCGATGTGGAGTTCCTGGAAGTCGCTGCCACCAAAGAATATCCGGGCGGCTACAGCCTGCTGCGCGTCTACGAGGGCGGCTACACGGTCAACTTCTACAAGACCCGCACCGAGTCGGCCCGCTACTGGAGCACCCGCACCCGCCGCCAATACCTCGGCATGCACCCAGATCACGCCCTCGGCAGCTGCGCCGACCGCAACCACGTTGTCCAGCGCGATTTCTCCGGGTTGTAGTTACAGTCGGTCATGCGGACGGCCGAGCGCGAATTCACCGGCTGACACGTCACTCGCCCTACCGGCAACCCCGCTACTGTCGCAGACAGGCGTGAAACTTCGGGAAGCCGAGCCGGGAGAGGTTGATAGCTGATGAGCGTCGGTGGTCTTCGATTGGCCTCGGTTGTCGCCGCCGTCGTGCTCGGATCCGCTGTAGCCGTACCTCGTTCGTACGCGGCGCCGGTCGAACCGGGCTCGGTGGTGACCACGGATGGATCGAGAATTACCGGGGTTCGAGTACGGGATGATCGGCATCTCACGTTGACGGTGTACTCGGGTGCGATGGCGCGGGAGTTGTCGGTGGAGGTGCAGCGGCCTGCGGATATCGGAGCGCCGCGGCCGACGTTGTACCTGTTGGCCGGGGTGGATGGTGGGGTCGATGGGGCGACCTGGGGGTCGAAGACCGATGTCATGAGGTTTTTCTGGGATAAGAACGTCAATGTGGTGCAGCCACTCGGTGGGGCGTACAGCTATTACGCCGATTGGCGGGCGGCGGATCCGGCGTTGGGGGTCAACAAATGGCAGACGTATTTGACTCGGGAATTGCCGCCGCTGATCGATGCCGCGTTGGGGACCGATGAGCGCAATGCGATTGCCGGGATCTCCACCTCCGGTACGTCGGTGCTTTCGCTGGCGATTTCGAGTCCAGGGTTGTACCGGTCCGTCGGCGCGTTCAGTGGTTGCGCGCAGATCAGTGATCCGGTCGGGCAGGCGTTCGTCGGGTTGTCGGTGCGCAAGGGTGGCGGCGATCCGGTGAATATGTATGGGCCGCCGCAGGATCCGATGTGGGCGGCGCATGATCCGTATGTCAACGCCGAAGGCTTGCGCGGGTTGAACTTGTACCTGTCGGCGGGGAGCGGACTACCCGGGCCGTACGACAATCCCACCGATCCGCATACCCAGAGCTGGGCAGAGGGTGGCCTGCCCCTGCAGGTGACGATGGGCGGCGCGATAGAAGGATCGACCGCCTGGTGCACCCGCAACATGCGAGCCCGGCTGAATCAGCTCGGCATTCCGGCCACCTACGACCTCGAACCGACCGGTACCCACTCGTGGGGTTACTGGGAACGCGCACTGAAGGAATCCTGGCCGGTTCTCGCCAACGGACTGGGCGCCTGACGTCTGAGCCCTTCGTGCTCGGATTCGGCGTGACCACCGATCGCCAGCACCGCGCTGGCATATATGACACAATACTCATATGGCTCTCAAACGCACGATGGTCTACGCGGAAGCCAGCGATCTGGCTGCCATCAAGGAGGCCGCCGCACAAAGCAACGTCAGCGAGGCCGAGATCATCCGCAATGCGATTCATCTGGCTGCCCTCCGCGTGCAGCGTCGATCGGAGCCGCTGCGGCTGAGACGATTCGCAAGCGGCGATCCCAACTTGGCCGAACGCGTCGACGATTACCTCGCCGATGACTTCGGCCGGGACATCGGACGTCCGTGACGCTCGGTGTCGAGGGTCCAGGGATTGTCGTCGCCGACACCTCCGGCCTGATCGCCGCGTTCGATACCTCGTCAACAGACAGTGACGGCGCATTTCACGTTCTCGAAACGGCGGGTTTGGTAGTGCTCTCGCCCCTTGCGCTCGCTGAACTCGACCACGTCGCCCGCCGAGCCCTCGGACGCCAGGTCTCCATCGACATGATCGAGGACCTCACCGCGCAAGCACGCACCAAACACTTCGAGATCGCGACGGTGACGCCCGACGTACTCGACCAAGCGAACGCTGTGCGCAAGCTGTACCCGTCCTTGCGTCTCGACCTCGCCGACGCCGTCATCGTCGCCTTGGCCGCCGACTACGAAACCAACGCGGTCTTGACACTTGACCGGCGAGACTTCCGAGCTCTGACGCCGCTCACTCAGCACAAGACCTTTCGCGTACTGCCCGATGATCTCTGACACCTCAGCACCGACGACGGCAATACTTATGTGGCACTCGGCGACATCTAGGAGGAATCGTGTCCGAAACCGTGCGTGGCGTGGTTGCCCGTAGCAAGGGCGCACCGGTCGAACTCGTCGATATCGTGATCCCGGATCCCGGGCCGCACGATGTGGTGGTGCGCATCCAGTCCTGCGGGGTGTGCCATACAGATCTGCACTACCGCGAGGGCGGTATCAACGACGAATTCCCGTTCCTGCTCGGGCACGAGGCCGCGGGCATCGTGGAGACCGTCGGGGCTGCGGTCACCCATGTCGTCGCGGGCGATTTCGTCATCCTGAACTGGCGCGCGGTCTGCGGTGAATGTCGCGCGTGTAAGCGCGGCCGCCCGTGGTACTGCTTCGCCAGCCACAATGCCAGCACGAAGATGACGCTCACCGACGGTACCGAACTCAGCCCCGCCCTCGGCATCGGTGCATTCGCGGATAAGACGCTGGTGCACGAAGGTCAGTGCACAAAGGTCGACCCGAATGCCGACCCGGCCGTCGCCGGACTACTGGGCTGCGGCGTCATGGCGGGTCTCGGCGCGGCGATGAATACCGGCAATGTGTCGCGTGGCGATACGGTCGCGGTCATCGGCTGCGGCGGTGTCGGCGATGCCGCCATCGCGGGTGCGCGACTGGCCGGTGCGCGGACCATTATCGCGATCGACCGCGACCCCCAGAAGCTCAGCTGGGCAACGGAATTCGGTGCAACGCACACGATCGATGCGACAAAAACCGATGTCGTCGAGCAGATCCAGGAGTACACCGACGGTTTCGGCGCGGATGTGGTCATCGACGCGGTCGGGCGCCCGGAGACCTGGAAGCAGGCCTTCTACGGACGCGACTTGGCGGGCACCGTCGTGCTGGTCGGCGTCCCGACGCCGGATATGACCATCGATATGCCGCTGATCGACCTGTTCTCCCATGGCGGCGCACTGAAATCCTCCTGGTACGGCGACAGCCTGCCCGAACGCGATTTCCCGATCCTTGTCGATCTGTATCTGCAGGGCCGACTTCCGTTGGAGCGCTTCGTCACCGAGCGCATCGCCCTGGACCAGGTCGAAAAGGCCTTCTCCGCAATGCACGCCGGTGAAGTGCTGCGTTCGGTGGTGGTCTGGTGAGCCTGCGCATCGATCGGGTCGTCACCTCCGGCACCTTCTCACTCGACGGCGGCACCTGGGATGTCGACAACAATGTGTGGTTGATCGGCGACGATGCCGAGGTGGTGATCGTCGACGCGGCCCATGATGCGGACGCGATCATCGCAGCCGTCGGCAACCGCAATGTCCGCGCGGTCGTCTGCACCCACGGTCACAACGACCACGTCACCGTCGCACCGGAACTCGCGAAACGCCTCGACGCCCCGATCCTGCTGCATCCGGGCGACGATCCGCTCTGGCGCATGACCCACCCCGACGTCGACTACGAATCACTGGCCGATGCCCAGCGAATCACCGTGGCGGGCACCGATATCGAAGTCCTGCACACCCCGGGCCACTCCCCCGGCTCGGTCTCCCTGCACCTGCCCGAGGCCACCGCCCTGTTCACGGGCGACACCCTGTTCAACGGCGGCCCCGGCGCCACCGGCCGCTCGTTCTCCGACTTCGGCACCATCATCGATTCCATCCGGCACCGCCTGCTAACCCTCCCGAACGAAACCACAGTCCACACCGGCCATGGCAACACCACCACCATCGGCACCGAAAAACCCGCCCTATCCGACTGGGTCGCCCGGGGCCACTAAGGGAATCAAGATCAGGTGGAACTGGCGGCGGCGGCTTCTCGACGGATGCCGCCATGGATTCCACCTGATCTTGATTACTGTTCGGCGTCGGTTTTGATGCGGTTGAGGGTTTGGCGCATGCCGTTGCGGTTGGTTTTGGTGCGGGCGCGGCCGGCTATGAGCCAGTAGAGGCGTAGGGGGAGGTTGTTTTCGTTCAGTTGGAACGATTCGGTTACATCGGTACCGCCCTCGACCGGCTCGAAACGGTAGCGCCAGGTATTGATTGCCATGCCGCGTGGTCCGAGCACGGTGAATGCGAACTCACGTCCGGGCTCGCACGCGACGATCCGGCAGACCGTCCAATACTTCAGCCCCCAGCCATTACGGTTGACGTGGCCGCGGAATTTGACGCCCACGGCGGGAGCCGTTGCGCCACCGAGCCATTCGGTGGCGAAGGTCTCCGGCGAGTACTTCCCGGTATTCGTTATATCGCTGACCAAGGCCCAGATCTTGTCTGCGGGTGCCGCCATTCGAACCGTCACGCTATCGTGCATACCTGCACGCTAGCAGGAACCTTCTCAGACAGGTCCGCTCAGTGCGGATCGATGCCGGTCCAGAAGGCGACCAGATCGGCGCACACGCGGGCGGGGCGCTCCTCGTTCGGTAAGTGGCCCACACCGTCGTAAACCGCGGTGCGCGCGCCTAATTCCTCGGCATAGCGTTCGTGGACGCTCGGCGGCCAGAGATCGCCGGAGTTGCCGTAGGCGATGAGGATCGGGAGACCGGAGGCGCGCAGGGCCGCGGTGCAATCGGTCGGACCCTCCATGGCCCGCATGATGCCGATCAGATTCGCCTTCTTCGTCGTGAAGATGCGGTTGCGCAGGAATTCGAGCTTCGCGGGTGGAACCAGGGCCGCCATGGCCTGACTCATCTGCTCCCACAGTGCCCGCTGGCCACCGCTTTCGATGAGTTGGGCGACCAATTGCGGTGGCGCGAAGTTGATATCGGCGGTCGAGGACGGGCCGGAGGCGAGCAGGCCGAGACTGCGGAAGCGGTCCGGATGGGCGGCAAGCGCGGCACGCGCGACGTAGCCGCCGAATGAGTGACCCACCAGGTGAATCGGTGTGTCGTCCGAGATCTGGTCGGCGACGAGGATCAGATCGTCGGCGAAATCGGCCATCGTGTATCCCGATGCCTCATCGGGACCGTCCGACTGCCACTGCCCGCGCTGATCGTAAGCGACACAACGGAATCCGGCTGCCGACAGAATGGGCACCATGGCCTCGAAGTCCTCTTTTGAGCCGGTGAAGCCGGGGACCAGCAGCACAGTGCCGCGCATTTCGACGTCATGCGGCGGTACGGATTCCCAGGCGGCCAGCGCGCCCGCCGCGCCGCGCAGGGTGAAGGACGTGGACTGCGCGGTGGCGTGGCTCATCGGTTCCTCCATCGTGCTCGGCACTAGTGCGGCAACACCGTCCAGTCTATCCGAGCAAACATTCGGAATCGTTACTTATTCGAGATATTCAGAACAAAGTCATCGGCTCGGTGGGAATAGGTTCCGGCAGCGGCTCGAGTTCGGGCAGGCGGGCGCGGACCTCGTCGTGGAAGCGGCGGGCAAGGTGCAGGGAGGAGGCGTTGTCGGGGGTATGGATGAAAACCGTTGGTGAGCGGCCGTCGCGCAGCCATGCGATGACGATGTCGAGCCACGGCTGCCAGCCGTCAACTGTGCGCTCGGCCGAATCGCGGCCGTGATAGCGAACGATCGGGAACTCGGTGAGCGCCCGCGTGCGGCGCGGCACCCGCGGTTTCTTCGCCCGCGCCTCGGCCTCCGCGGCGCTCTCGGCGGGTCCGTCGAAAAGCAAAGTGGTGTCGAAGGGCACCCATTCGGCGCCTACGCGCGCGAGCACCTGCTCCAATTGCCGTGCGGCGCTCTCATTCTCGAAGAATGCGGGATGCCGGACCTCGACGGCGGACCGGTATGAGCCGGGCAGCGCGCGCAGGAATCCGGCCATCGTCCCGAGATCGGTCGGACCGAACGATCCCGGCAACTGCACCCACAGCGCATGAATGCGCGGGCCGAGCGGTTCCATCGCGTCCAGGAAGGTGCGCAGTTCGGTTTCGGCGCCGTGCAGCCTGCGCTCGTGCGTGATCGGCTTGGGCAGTTTGACGACGAAGCGGAAGTCGGGATCGGTCTGCTTCGCCCACGACTCCACCGTGTTGCGCGTCGGCGTCGCATAGAACGTCGTATTGCCTTCCACCGCGGTGCACCACGAGGCGTAGTGCCGCAACCGCTCGGCCGGAACCGGCTGATATTCCTGCCATGCCGCGTGCGTCCACATCGCACATCCCACGTGAAGCCGCATGACAGGGACGCTAACGCACGTCGCGTACGCTGACGGCTCCACCTCCAGCACCTCGGGAAAGAGATCATGACGCGGTTCGAGAATGTCAGTGTGGCCAAGAAGGCCAATGTGTACTTCGACGGCAAGTGCATCAGCCACAGCATCGAGCTGGCCGATGGCACCGCGAAGTCGGTGGGCGTCATCCTGCCGTCCACCCTGACGTTCAATACGGTCGAGCCGGAGATCATGGAGTTGATCCAGGGCGAGTGCAAGGTCACCCTCGTCGGCGAGACCGAAGCCGTGACCTACCGCGGCGGCGAATCGTTCTCGGTGCCGGGCAACAGCTCATTCGAGATCGAAGCGCTCACGACGCTGCACTACGTCTGCCACTTCGGCTGAGCCGGTCAGACGCCGAACGCGCTCGGCACCCAGTGAATCCGCCAGCGCGGTCAGCACATCCGCGCATCCGGCATCGACGGTGAGCGTGGCGAGTTCATCACCTCGGGTCCGGCCGCGGTTCACGATGGCGACCGGCTTGCCCTGTTTCGCCGCATATCGCACGAAGCGCAGCCCGGACATCACCGTCAACGACGATCCCGCCACCAGTAGCGCGTCCGCCGCCTCGACCATTTCGAACGCGGTGGCGACGCGCTCTCTGGGGACGTTCTCCCCGAAGTACACGATGTCCGGCTTGAGCATGCCGCCGCAGCGCGCGCAGTCCACCATCCGGAAATTCGCGGTATCGGCGACCACCGCATCGGCATCGGGGGCCACCTCCACCCCGGTGGCCGTCGCCGATGCCGCGAAACCCGGATTCGCCGCTTCCAACCGGTCGGCCAACGTCATCCGCGAAATCAGCGCCGCACAGCCGAGGCACCGCACCCGCGCATAGGTCCCGTGCAGGTCGATGACCCGCCGATGACCGGCCTTCGTATGCAGCAGATCGACATTCTGCGTAATCAACCCGGTGACGACGCCCGCGCGCTCCAACCGCGCCAACGCCCGATGCGCCGCATTCGGCCGCGACCCGTCCATGGCCCGCCACCCGATATGGTTGCGCGCCCAATACCGCTGCCGAAACGCCGCATCCCCCACGAACTGCTGATACGTCATCGGAGTCCGCACCGGCGACTCCGGCCCTCGATAATCCGGAATCCCGCTGTCGGTCGACACCCCGGCCCCCGTCAGCACCGCGACCCGCCGCCCCGCCAGCAGCCCGCACAACCGCTCGACAGCGGATGCGTCGAATCTGGACATGGAATTCAGAGTAAGCGCAGCCGCCCGGTCGGTGACCCCGGGCGGCTGCGAAGGCACTACGTGATCAGGCCTGCAGGCCGAGCTCGATCTCCAGCGTGAGGGTGATCTTGTCGCCGATCACCGCGCCGCCGTCGGGCAGCGGCATATCGATGGTGATGCCGAAGTCGCGTCGGTTGATGACGGTCTTGGCCTCGAAACCGGCGACCGGGCCATGGCCCATGCCGGGGTTGACGCCGAGGAATTCGACATCGAGGGAGACCGGGCGGGTGGTGCCGCGGATGGTGAACTCACCGTCGACGACGAAATCCTCGCCATCGACGCGGAATCCGGTCGACTTGAAGGTGGCCACCGGGAAGTCGGCGGCGTGGAAGAAGTCGGCGGTGCGCAAGTGCGCGTCGCGCTGCTCGTTGTCGGTGGTCACCGACTCGACCAGGATCTCGGCCTCGGCCGAGGCGGTGCCGTCCGCATTGATGACCAGCTTGCCGGAGAAGTCGGCGAAGCGACCGCGGACCTTGCTGACCATCAGGTGACGCACGGTGAAGCCGAGGGTGGAGTGGGCGGGGTCGATGACCCAGGTGCCCGCGGTCAGATCCTTGGCGGTGCTGGTCGACATTGTCGGTCTCCTCATATGGTTGATATTTCAATTACTTGTACATCGAACGAGTATTCAGTTCCGGCATTTCAGGACCGGTGCGCCGTTGCACCGAGAGGGATCAGGTCGGGTCGGCGAATCCCGAGATCACCGTCACCGCGCGACCACAGTGCTGCCCTGGGCATGAGCAGCGACCAATGACGTATGAGTCGGCGCATCCGGGACATGGGCCGGACGCAGTGCGTCGAACTCCTTGCGCAGCACCGGAACTACCTCCGCGCCGAGCAGATCGAGTTGCTCCAGTACGGTTTTCAACGGTAGACCCGCGTGGTCCATCAGGAACAGCTGTCGCTGATAGTCGCCGAAGCTTTCCCGGAACGTCATGGTCTTTTCGATCACCTGCTGTGGACTGCCGACGGTCAGCGGCGTCTGCTCGGTGAATTCCTCGAGCGACGGGCCGTGGCCGTAGACCGGCGCGTTGTCGAAGTAGGGCCGGAATTCACGCACCGCGTCCTGAGAGTTCCTGCGCATGAACACTTGTCCGCCGAGGCCGACAATGGCCTGGTCGGCGGAGCCGTGACCGTAATGCTCGAAGCGGCGCCGATACAGCTCGATCAGGCGCTGGAAGTGCTCCTTGGGCCAGAAGATATTGTTCGCGAAGAAGCCGTCGCCGTAATAGGCGGCCTGCTCGGCGATTTCGGGACTGCGGATCGACCCGTGCCACACGAACGGCGGTACGCCGTCCAGCGGTCGCGGCGTTGCGGTGAACGCCTGCAACGGAGTACGGAATCGGCCCTCCCAGTCGACCACATCCTCGTGCCAAAGCCGGTGCAGCAGATGGTAGTTCTCGATCGCCAGCGGGATGCCTTCGCGAATGTCCTTGCCGAACCACGGGTAGACCGGACCGGTATTGCCGCGGCCGAGCATGAGATCGACGCGACCGTCGGCCAGATGCTGCAGCATGGCGAAGTCCTCGGCGATCTTCACCGGATCATTGGTGGTGATGAGCGTCGTCGCCGTCGACAGCTGCAACCGCTCGGTCTGCGCCGCGATATAGCCGAGCATCGTGGTCGGCGACGACGGCACGAACGGCGGGTTGTGATGCTCGCCGGTGGCGAATACGTCCAGGCCGACCTCTTCGGCCTTGTGCGCGATCGCGACCATCGCCTTGATGCGCTCGTGCTCGGTCGGGGCCCGACCGGTCGTCGGGTCGACCGTCACATCGCCCACCGTGAAGATTCCGAACTGCACCACGCCTCCTCTCGGAAAGTCTGACACCTATTTGGTGGATATGGCAACCAACAGGGCGGTATCGCCATCTATTCCCGAGGGGTCACTTGCGCAGCCGTGATTCCAGACCGTCCATGACGCAGAGCAGACCGAAATCGAAGGCCATCGCACGGGCGGTCTGATAGTCGGCGGGTTGCATCTTGCGGTAGTCGTCGAGCATCTCCGGATAGTCGGAGGCGAGCTCATCCATGACGTCGAGCACCATCTCCTTGTCGAACCCCTTGTCGCCGAATGCCTTCGCCGCGGTGATCTCCGGGATGACCTGTCCGAGTACATAACTCGTCACAGTGCCACTCGCGAGGTAGATATCGACGCCGGTGAATCCGGCGTCGATGAAGGTGCGGCGCAGTCGATCACTGAGCTCGAAGGCCTTCGGGCCGACGCTCGGCAGGGAGCCGATCAAGGGGGTCACCCAGGTGTGGTCGAGCATGGTGAGCCGGAAGTTGTAGGCGTAGGTCGTGACGACCTCACGCCATGAGGCCTGGTCCGGATCCGGAATTCGGATCAGACCCCAGATCTCGTCGAGCACGAGTTCGAGCAGTTCATCCTTGTTCGCGACATGCCAGTAGAGGCTGGTCGCGCCCGCATCGAGCTTCGCGCCGAGCTTTCGCATGCTCAGCGCGCCCAGTCCGTCCGCGTCCAATACCTCGATCGCCGCGGCGACGATCTGGTCGCGGCGCAGTCCGGCCGCCTTCGGCTGGCGCGGCTCACGGGTCCACACCGAGGAGAACTGCTGCTTTGTCACAGGGCCAGCAT